>JBAVQD010000117.1:0-52896 GCA_049693675.1 Candidatus Sulfotelmatobacter sp.
AGGTGCGCAGAAACCATTGCGACTTCGGAGACTGCGACCAGTCGAAGCGTACATCGCCAATGTAATCGCGAAAAGGAATCGGAACGTTCTGCGGGACGGTGATTGAGGAAACGCCGGGAATCAGGCCGTCGGCGGCCAGTTGCGCGAGGGCGTTGAACTGTGTGGTGCTGGCGGGGCTGTAGGAGATGCTGGCATCTTCGTGGACGTATTCGATCGAGGAAAACATCCACAGCTTGTCGCGCTTGATGGGGCCGCCGAGGGTGCCAACATAATTCTGGCGAGAGAATGGCTGCTTGGGATTGGGAGCGGGATTTTCGATGGGAAAGCGGGCATTGAGCGCGGCGGCACGCTCGTAGAAAGCTCCGGTGCCGTGCCATTCGTTGGTGCCACGTTTGGTGGTGATCACGACGGAGCCGGCGGTAGTGCCTCCGGTATCGGCATCTTCCTGAGCCGTTTGAAAGGCGAATTCCTGAATGGCATCAGGAGAAAAGTTTTGCAGGAAGCCGCCAATCCAGTCGTCGGAATTATCGCCGCCATCTACAGAGAGTTCGTTGTTGAGGCCGGAGCTGCCTCCGGTGGAGACGGCGGTGATGCGTGCTTTAGTGGGATCGGAAGGTTCGACGGGTTCAGTGCCAGGGACAAGGTAAGCGATATTAGCGAAGCTGCGCGCGGCCAGCGGGAGGGTTTCGAGATCGTTACTGGTGACTACGCCCTGGTGAACGGCGCTGGCGAGATCGATGACTTGCGTGGTGATAGAGGAAGGTTCGGCTTGAACGTTCACGGTTTGCCGGACGGACGATGGCGTCATGGTGACGGTGATGTCGCGAACTGTGGCGACGGCGATCACAACTTCGGCCTGCGTGGCAGCGAAACCTGTGGAGCTTACTGTGATGCGGTAGTTGCCGGGCGGAAGGTCATCGATTCGAAACTCACCGCGGTCTTCGCTTCTGGCTTCGCGCTGCACGGAGGAACCGAAGAGTTGCGCGATGATTTTGGCGTTGGGAACGCGCGCGCCGGTGGCATCCTGGACGGTGCCGCGGAGAGAGCCGCGCGGGTTTTGGGCGTGGAGAGTTGAGATCTGCAGGGAGGCGAATAACGCCAGGAATAGTATTGCTTGGTGGGGATATTTTTTCATTCTTGACAGAAGCGAGATTAGACCGCAGAGTCTGGCTACTACCAGGGGTCGTAGGGATGGACCGTGTCTTAAATTCAATTACCACGAAGGACACGAGGTATCACGAAGGTGCAAGAGCGAAATGCTAATCCGACCAGCTTTGCGGAACGCGATCCCAGCGATGTTTCTTCAGTTCTTTGAGCAAGCTTGCATCGAGCGGGGCCGCGTCGCTGGCGGCGACATTCTGACGGACGTGTTCGGGGCTGCGCATGCCGACAATTGTGGTGCTGACCGCGGGGTGCGAGAGGACGAAGCGTAGAGACATTTCTGGCAGGGTCATGCCAGCGGGGACAATTTTCTTGAGCTTGTCAACACGTTCGATTGTGCTCGCGAGATTTTCCGGACCGAAGTAGCCGGAGCGCCAATCGGATTTTGGGAAACGAGTTTCGAGCGTCATCTTGCCGCCGAGGCTGCCTTCGTCCAACGGGACGCGGGCGATCACACCGATGTTGAGCTCCTGACATAGGGGAAATAATTTATCTTCCGGAGCCTGATCGAAGATGTTGTAGATCACTTGAACGACGTCGACTAACCCGGTGTGCAGGGCTTTGATGCCGTTCTCAGGCTCCCAGCGATTCATGCTGAGGCCGAAGTAACGGATCCAGCCGCCGTCTTTTAATTTTTCGACCGTAGTGCGGAATTCAGGATTATCGGTCCAACTATCATCCCACACATGGAATTGCAGAACATCGATGGAATCGACGCGAAGTTTTTTGCGGATCTGGTCAGCGTATTTGAGGACGTGATCCTGGGAAAAAACATCGTGATATTTGTATTCCGGGAGTGCGGGCCATTTGTCATTGGCGGGAGGAATTTTCGAAGCTGCGTAAAGGCGCTTTTTGTTATGCGCCATGGTTTCGCCGAGCAGGGCATCGCTTTTGCCTTCGCCATAGGCCCAAGCGGTATCGAAGAAATTGCAGCCGGAATCGACGGAGAGTTGCAGAGAATCGAGCGACTGGCGGTCGTTGGAGCCACTCCAACCGCTCATGCCCCAGAGTCCGTAGGCGATGTCGCTGACTTCGAATCCGGTGCGGCCTAGCTTGCGATATTTCATGGGTCTTCCTTGAGGATTGAATTTTATGAATGGCTAAGTGAACTTGACATCGTAGCAGTTTTGATGGGACCGGCTGAAATGCGCGGGAAAGCGAAAATCTTTAACGCAGGGGGCACAGAGGTTCACAGGGGTGGATCTAGGTGGTTTGGCAGTTGATTTTTCGATGGGAGGCATCGAGATTTTGCAGTCCGGCGATGGTGCCCGAAGTGGTTCAATAGGACTAGATCATTGAGCTTTAGACCCTGGAGGTCCCCCCTAATGAAATCCGAATTTAATACCCCGCCATCTTCGCCCTATCCTGTGGAAGAGTTGAAAGCGCCATCTTCGCGGTTGTTGGATGAAAAGATTTCTGATGACACGGGCACGGAGGCGAAGGTGGATAGCGCGTTCGCCCCGGCTGGTTTGAAGAATCCGTTCTGGAAGTAGCGGCGAGATCGTGGCCCATGCGGCTGTGGCGGAAGCCCGAGTCATCGGCAGCGCCTGTAACATGGGTCCTTCGCTCCGCTCAGGTTGACAGAGTGTTTGTGGTTCCCTAGCGCAGGATTGGCAGGCAGAGGCAGGGGCGGAGTGCGAAGGGCAGGGTGGACATTTGCTGGAGTGCGGGATGGAGTTGTGCGTCGCGACAGGGTTCCAGCGTGATCACGAAGGGTAGCGCGCTTTTCTCGCAGCCGGGTTTTTGCAGCACCGCGTCGATGTTCAACCGGTGAGCTGAGAGAATCTCGGCGAGACGC
Organism: Candidatus Sulfotelmatobacter sp.; assembly: GCA_049693675.1. Classification (GTDB taxonomy): domain Bacteria; phylum Acidobacteriota; class Terriglobia; order Terriglobales; family Acidobacteriaceae; genus Sulfotelmatobacter. Next base: position 2,960 of record JBAVQD010000117.1, read on the forward strand.
GCGATGATTCCGGGTTGATCCTTCACAACAAATCTCAGATACCAGGGCGTCTCGAAATCGCAACTGATTTTTGGCGACGCGAGATTCAGCGTATGGCGCGGACGTGCGCCAGCCGAAGGACTCTGCGCTATAAACATGAGGTCTGAGACTACTGCAACGGCGGTGGGATCTCCTCCCGCGCCGGCGCCGAGAAAAGCTACATCGCCGCCATATTTCCCTGAAGTCAAAACCAGGTTCAGATTTTTCTGCACGCGTCCGAAGGGCGAAGATGCGGGGACTAGGCTAGGGCCGACCTCGGCGAACAGTGTGGTGTCTTTCAAATCGGCGCGCGAGATTTGCCGGATGGTGCAGCCCAGCTCCGCGGAGTAATCGAAATCCACCGCTTCGATAGTGCGAATGGTGCGGGCGCGAATGTCTTCGGGAGAAACACGGACCTGAAGGCCGGCGAGAGCGAGGATGGAAAGTTTGGCGCGGGCGTCGCCGCCGTCAAGATCTTCGCTGGCATCGGCTTCGGCATATCCGCGGGCCTGGGCTTCTTCGAGGGCCTCGCTGAACGGAATGCGGTCGTTCTCGATGCGGCTGAGAATGTAGTTACAGGTTCCGTTCAGAATTCCGGCGATGCCATGCAGGAAGTCTCCGCAGAGCCCGGTGTGCAGAGCCGGGAGAACGGGAACGCCACCAGCGACGGACGCGCCGAATTCAAGACGGCAACCATTCTCGCTTGCGAGCTGGAGCAACTCCGGACCGCGACGGGCAATGAGTTGTTTATTGGCGGTGACGACCGATTTGCCTGCGTTCAGCGCGCTTCTTACTAATTCCTCGGCTGGGTGGAGGCCGCCGATCAGCTCGATGACGATGTCGACATCGGAGTTGAGAATTGCGCGAAAGTCTTCGGTCCAGATTACGTCGCCTGGAACCCACGGTTGTTTCTTGCGCTCCACATTGCGATTGCAGATATGGGTAAGGCGGAGTGGGCCGGCACCATTCTTGCGCTCGCAGAGAATTTTGGCCACGGCCCGGCCTACAGTTCCGAAACCTACGAGGGCAACGCGGCGCGCGGGGGAACGATCTCCGGAAGGGGAGGTAGGGATTGCCGGATCATCTGGCGACGTCTTTGGCAAGGCTGATCTCAAAAGCGGAGACTCAGTTTTATCATACGTCTGGGGCAAGTTGGGGAAGGAAGCGAAGCGAACGGGCGAGCATTGTTTCGCAAAGAGCGCGACCTGTCGCGCAATTGGCGTAGATCCTCACCGCGCAGAAACGTCTGCTGGGACGATAGGGAGTAGGTGCGGGCGGCTTGGCGGGCAGAGGCAGCATCAAAGTTGGTAATATAATGCGATCCCGCCGCAAACTAAGGAAACGTCTTACTGCGAGGAATCACACAAGCGGAACCATTTAGCAACGGCGCCTCTCGCCTCTTGATGCCGAGCGCTGCGGTCCGCCACTACGCCCGGTTCGGGGAGGAGAATGGATGATAGGAAAGTTCGCGATGGCGACTGCGCTGAGGCTTCTGATCTTGACAGTTCTGTTAGCGGGGCACGGGTTGGCGCAAGCGCCGGTCACGGGTGAAGCTCCGGCAACGCCCGCGCCACAACAACCTGCAACGCAGCAGCCCTCTACCGCGCAATCTTCCGCGGATCAGGAAGTCACAGAGGAAGAGTCGACCTCGCGCCGTAAAAAGCCGAAAAACTTCAAGAACTGGGAATATAACGTGGGCCTCGGCGCCAACGTTGATAGCGGTACCACGAAGACGTTCGTGAGGGGCGGTGGCCCACTGGTCGCAGGGGGTGTGGCTAGGAATGCGAGCAAGTATTTGGGACTGCGCGCAGATGCTATTTTTGCCAATCTGCCGCTGCGCCAGTCCACGCTTACGCTGGCTCAGGCGGGGAGCGCATCGAGTTATCTTTTTGCGCTCAACGTGGGCCCTGTCATTAACATTCCGGTGACCAAGGATTGGGGTGGGTACATTCTCTTTGGCGGTGGCTATTATCGTCGTTGGGGAACTTTGAGTTCGAACACAACCTTTCCGGGTTCGTTCTGCACTCCATTCTTTGTATGGTGGACTGGTTGCTCGGCCGCGAGTATTCCGGTGAGTGGAAGTTTTACTACCTCCGATCAGAACCACTTCGGCTACGACGTAGGCGTGGGGATCACGCGCAAGACGCCGAGTGGGGTTGAACTCTACGCGGAATTCCGTCTGATGCACGGCTCGGGAAACGGCACGACAACGGACGTTCGGCCGATTACGATTGGCGTGCGCTGGTGACCAATGCAGAGTTGCACAAGCACGATTATTCCGGATTCGTGCGATAGCTCCAGAGTTCGCTGGTACGCTGCTGTAACTGTACAAACGACGAAGCCGGGACGGGCTGCGAGATGGCGGTGCTGGAATTAGCTTCGGCAAGCGCGGACTCGACGATGTGATGCGCGGGAGCCAGGGAACAGACGGGATCGGTTGCTGTGGCATCGCCGGCGAGCAGCAGGGCCTGGCAGCGGCATCCCCCGAAATCCTCCGTGCGGCGATCGCAGGAGCGGCATGGTTCGGGCATCCACTCTTCTCCGCGAAAACGCTGGAATGACGAAGAATCGCGCCAGACGCATTCCAAGGTTTGCTCGCGGACATTTTCGAAGCTGAGGCCGGGAATCATTTCGGCGGCGTGACAGGGAAGAACTTTTCCTGAGGGATTGATGAGCATCAATCTGCGTCCCCAGCCGCCCATGCATGCTTTGGGAAAGCGCGCGTAATAATCGGGGACGACGAAATCGATGCGGATGCGTCCGGAGAGGCGTCTCTCAGCTGCTGACACGGCTTCTACGGCATTTTCTAGTTGCTCGCGAGTAGGCAGTAGCGCGGCGCGGTTCTTTAATGCCCAGCCATAGTATTGCGTGTGGGCGATCTCCATACGGTCGGGGGCAAGTTGTTCGATAAATGAGATCATCTCTTCGAGGTGATCGATGTTCTGGCGGTGAATGACCAGATTCACGGTGAATGCGATTTTGTGCCGGTGGATGAGGCGCGACAATTCGATCTTGTGGGCGTGAGCTGTGGCTCCAGCGATCCAGTTGGCCGCGGCCTCGCGGGAATCCTGAAAACTGATTTGAATGTGATCCAGTCCGGCATCGACTAAGGCCTGCAGGCGTGATTCCCCAAGACCGATGCCGGATGTGATGAGGTTGGTGTAGAGCCCGGCGGCGCGCGCTCCGGCGACGAGTTCGATGAGATCGGGGCGGGCTAGCGGTTCGCCTCCGGTGAAGTGGGCGTGCAACATTCCGAGCTTGCCGGATTGCTGAAAAATATCGATCCACTCTGCCGTAGAGAGTTCCGAAGGTACCGCGGCTAGCTCCAGAGGATTTGAGCAATAGACGCAGTGCAGCGGGCAGCGGTGTGTGAGCTCGGCGATGAGGGCTAGAGGGTTGGGGATCATGAATGCCAGGGCTGAATCATTCGTTAATAGTTGACGATTCGCGGTTATTGCACGGGTTCAAAGACTGGCTGATCTCGCTGCCAAGGTCAGCGAGATTCGTGCCTGTGAAGTGAGGCCACGGTGGCGCCGCCTGCGTTCGCAACTTTCATCGTTCGTAAACCTCGCTTCGGTGACGGATTCGCGTTACTTCCACAAGCCATCTCTTGTTGTCGACGGTGTAGACGGCACGGTAGTCCCCGATTCGAATGCGCCACTCGCGATCTCCTCCTCTTAGCTTCTTACAGCCAGAAGGGCGGGGATTGGAAGCAAGATTTTCCAGCTGCGAAATGATGCGCGCGATCAGTTGACTGGAAAGTGCTTTCAGTTCCCGCTCTGCGCTTGACGTCAAAGCAACACGGTAGCTAGCCATTCAATCTCGCACTTTTGACCAGGTCCGCCTTTACTTTGTCGAGCGGAATCCGCTTTTCATGGCGTCGCGACCGCGAGACTAGCACATCCTGAATATCTTCCCAAAGAGCCTTGTGCTTCCTCAAATCGATTACGGCTGCCGTCTTGCGGCCTCTTTCGTCGGTGATGTACTGTATTCCCGTCATTGGAAGTAGTCTCCTCGGTTCGGATCCACTTACTTTCAACCTAGTCACAACGGCTTGCGCTGTCAATCGAGTACTTGGCGTCTAGTAATCGACGATTCTTTTCTGCTGCAGTTGCTCGAGGAACTGGGTGATATCAGACCGGATCTTGGCGGGATCGGCGATGGTGAACTGAGCTTGCAGTTCTTTGATGATTTCGGCGAAGGTGCGCTGGCCGTCGCAGCGCTCCAGGATTTGCCGGCCGGTGCCTTGGAGTTTGATTGCGCCCTCGGGGAACAGAACCATGCGTTCTTCTACGCCGGGTTTGGGATCGGCTCCCCAGCGGCACCCGGTTGCGAGTCGTGGCTGGCTGGAATCTTCGGGAGGAGACATATCAATGTGCCGTCCCCGGAGTGCCAACCGCTGCAAACAAAAGCGGGTTCCTCCGCTCCGTATTGCGATTGATGAAGCCAATCGCAATGCTCCGGTCGGAATGATACAGTTTTGTCTTGCATCCCAAATTCATGCTAGCTTGCCTCGATTTGGAATGCGCCGGGCGGCGGCCATCCGGGCTCGACGTAGGCAAAGTAGAGCGCGTCGAGCTGCGCCCACAAAATGTCGCACTTGTCGCGGAGGGCTTGAATTGCCAACTCCTGCTCGGCCCGCGTCTTTGCATTGTCGAATACATAATTCAAAGCGAATTGTGAATCTTCCGGCGCCTGATAGAGCCTGGCTTCGAAATAATCGAGACCTCCGGCGAGCCAGGGATAATACTCACGCAGTTTTTCCACGCGCAACGTAATCAGCTTGGTAGAGAACAATTCCGTCAGCGAAGAAGCCACGGCTTCGAGCAGAGAACGGCTGCGAACAATATTCAGGTATTCATTCACCGCGAAGCGAGTCGCCGGGAGAATGCCTTTTCCGGCGCGGACTTGAGCCGGGTCTAGACCTGTAGCCTCGGCCAACTTTATCCATCGCTTGATACCGCCTTCGCTGGTGGCATCGCCATCGTGATCGACGACGCGCTTGCGCCAGGCGCGGCGGAATACCGGGTCGGGCCCGCGCGAGAGGATGATCGAATCTTTGATCGGAATACTACTTTGATAGTAGTAACGGTTCAGGGCCCACGCTTGCAATTGTCCGCGGCTGAGTTTGCCTTCGTGCATCAACAGATGAAAAGGATGCTTGTGATGGTAGCGCTCTTCGCCCGTGGCTCGAAATTGCGCGCGCAACTCTTCGAGTGAAAGCAAGGGGCTGGCTTGCGTTGTGGTGTCGGTTTCTAAAGGTTGAACTGCCATCCATCCTCCGCGATCTCCCAGCCCGCGCCCCGCACCTGGCGATACTGAGGACTTGCCTCATCCAGCATGGGATTAGTGTTATTGATGTGTAGGAATATTTTACGCGGGCGGCGCACTCCCGCCAACTTGACGAGCGTTTCTTCGACGGGCACGTGGCCCATTTGTTGAGCCGTTTGTCCGGTGCCTTGAAGGCGAATGAGTTCGTCGTTGCTCCAGAAGGTGCCGTCGAAAAGCAAGAGATCACAAGCATCAAGTTCCGCGAGTAGCGCGTCATCCACTTTAGGGACGGCTGGCATATACGCGAAGCGAGCGCCGGATTTCGAATGGACGAAGAAGCCGAGAGAAGCTTCGCCCGGAGAAAGCTGTGATTGGCGGTCGGCGGTGACATATGCGGGATAGTGGGAAGCGAGCGACCATGCGCGGCAGCGAAGGTCTGAGTCCTCGCCTTGAGAGTTGCACAACGGAAATTCTTTTCCGGGTTGAAAGTCTGTCCACACGGTTTGATCCGGAATTCGGCTCAGCATGCCGAACATGGAATTGTCCTCGCGTAATATCTGGCGGACGGAGGCGGTGGCATGAATGCGCAGGGGCTGGAGTTCGCGCAGCAAGAGGAGCCCGAGGACGTGATCGAGGTCAGCATTTGCGAGGGCTACGCCGGCGATTGGGGAGTGCCGCATGCCTTGTTGTGGATGCAATTCGGGCGTCGCTTCGATCTGAGCGCGCAGGTCCGGAGATGCGCCCAGCAGGTACCATGAGCGGCAGTCTTCGGTTAGGGCCAGCTGCGTTTGTGTGCGCGGCTTGCCGTAGAATGTGCCGGCTCTCACGGCGCGGCAGTTTGCGCAGCCACAATTCCATTGAGGAAAGGCGCCGCCCGCGGCGGAACCGAGAATCTTTACTTGCATCTTTGGGAGTTTAACGCGTGAGTGGATGCGGGGGGTACTTTCGAAGAACTGATTAACCACGAAGGACACTAAGTTTCACGAAGGAAGACTAGGACAAAGGTTTCACTTCGCTCGGGGCGACAACAATCAGAAATACTATCCTTGGCCAGCGGCGGCGGCGCAGCGTAGCGGGTCGACATCCCAAAGTTTGATATCGGTAGAGAGATTTTCAACACCGACTTCGCCAGCCATTTCGGTGCCAGGCTTGCCGCACCAAACGATGCGGAACTGAGCTTTCGTGCCCTCGTACAGAACGTCAACTACGTCTCCGGGCTTGAGTCTCGCATCGACACATTGCAATGTTGCGCCACGTCCGCTGATGTTGCGCAGGCTGGCGGGCTGAGTGAAGGGGCGCGAAAAAGTATCCATGCCCCAGATTTGAACGGGAAGGTCAACGTAGATACGCGACTGGCGGCGCCTGTCCATTTCGACTCTCCTTGGCTCGAAGCGAGTTCAAGGGATGGTAGGCGGTGAAGATGGGCAAACAAACGTAACCACAGTTACCTGCAGAGGTGTCTCTAAAGTTTGTGGGGAGAGTGGGGCTAATAGATTCTGGCGCGGTCAGTTGATCCATTCATTCGCTAATCCATTCATCCGTCAATCCATGTCGCCGAGAGAGCAGGCACCGGGGCCGCGAGGATCGCCGCAGGAACCGCAAGCGCCGCGGGGAGCGGCCGCGCTGCTGGAGCCTTTCGCAGAGACCGCAAAAACGCTGAGCTGTGGGCTCAACTTCTTGCTTTGGCATTTGGGGCACTTGGCTTTGTCACGGCCGAAGATCAGCGCTTCAAACTCGTGCTGACATTCCTGACAGACATATTCAAAAATCGGCATGTGGATCGCTCCCGTGCAGCAGACTGATCCTATTAGAATCGTTTTGTGGGAAGTTCGCAAACTGGTGAACGTGAGGCGGCTCAGCGGAGGCGGGAGCTGTGGCGCATGAGATCCTTCGGTCGCGCAAAAGAACGCGCTCTCTCAGGATGACAATTTATCTAATGTTTCGTTTTCGACGGCACGAACTTCGAATGCACAAACTTTGAATACTCAAACTATGATCGAGGCCAATCTGACGGAGAAGCCAGCCTTTGTTTCCAGGCAGTTCCGGCCGCGCTCGTGGCTGCAGGGCGGGCATGTGCAGACTCTGGCTGCATTTTTTCTTTCGCGCCGCATCCATTTGCCGGAGGCCGAACAGCGATGGATTGAGGTGGAACCCGAAATCCCGGTTTTGTGCCACTGTCACTGGCAGAAGCAGCGGAGCGAGGCGTTGACGTTGATTGTCGTGCATGGGCTGGAGGGGTCGAGCGAATCGCAATATATGTTGGGAATTGCGCGCAATGGTTTAGCCGCAGGCATGAATGTGATACGCATGAACCAGCGCAATTGCGGCGGCATGGATCATTGCGCGCCCACGCTTTATAACTCCAGCCGGTCGGGAGATGTGGCGGCGGTGGCGCGGAATGTTGTGGAGCGCGACGGAGTGCGGGGCTTTGTGCTCATTGGATTTTCCATGGGCGGGAATCTGGTTTTGAAATTGGCCGGGGAATGGGGAAGTAACGCGCCCGTGGAATTTCGTGGCGTGGCGACAGTGTGTCCGGCGGTGAATCTGGCGGCCGGGGCCGATGCGCTGCATGAGCCGGCCAACCGCATTTACGAATATTATTTTCTGCTGCAATTGTTCCGGAGGTTTCGGCGCAAGGCGCGGTTGTTTCCCGAAGCGTTCGATGCATCGCGTCTGCGGGGAATCAAGAGCCTGCGCGAGTTCGATGATCGCATAACCGCGTATTATTGCGGTTTTACAGGAGCCGATGATTACTACGCTCGGGCTGCTGCCGCGAATGTTGTGGAGCGGATCGCGCGTCCCGCACTGGTAATTCATGCCCTGAATGATCCTTTCGTCCGCATCTTGCCGGAGACGCGGCAGAAACTGATGTCCAATCACAAGATTACTTATCGCGAAACTGCAGACGGTGGACACTGCGCGTTTGTCGGAGATCGCGAAGGACTTTCTACTTATGACGGACGCTGGGCGGAGCGGGAAGTGGTGGAGTTTGCAAAACAATTTCAGTAGGGCATGGGGATGTGGTGGAGCACTGCAGAACCAGGATCCCTCGCTCCACTCGGGATGACAAATCCTGATAACGAACAGGTAATTTAGCTGGCGCGGATGGGGCTGCGAAACCATGCGATGATTTCGGTTCCGCGGCCTTTCAGGCGGGTACGCAAGTAGGCGAGAACCAGCATCGCGAGAAAGATCGTCAGCAATCCTAAGGACGCCGTACGGATGCCGGTGCTGTGTTTGGGCAGGATGGAAACTCGACCGTAGACGAATTCAATGTGTACCCAATAAACCAGGAGCGAGGCTTGGCCCAGCTGAATCAAAGGGCTGAACCTCCAATGTGCAGCGCCCCAGCGACACCACGCGTAACATGCGGAGAGAATGATCAACAACATGCCGACGCGGAGTAGAAAAAAATCCGGGCTGGTATGCCAGTAATCGTAGACCGGATAAAGCTGTCGGGGCTGGGCATCAAGCCAGCGGCTGCCGGCAATCAAAATTAAGCCTGCCGCACCCGCTGCAAAGAACGTTTGAGTTTCGCGGTTTTTACGACGCTGATACTGCAGGATAAATCCGACGGCCAAGCCGGCGAAGGCGAAAGCTGTCCAGGGAAAAATTGGGAACAACCAGGCCTGCGGAGCGCCTAGGTTGTGGACGCCATCGAGGTAGGATTCCAGCGGCCATGGGAGCCAGCGCGGACGCCAGGTCGTCCAGGCGAGCGGCGTGAGTAGCGAGATCAGCAGGGCGGTTCCTGCGGCAGAAAGGATCAATGCGGACTTTGCTTGCGGACCTCCGCTGATCGATAGCACGAGCCAGCACAGCACGCCCATCAGCATCATGGAGAGTCCGATGGTGTTGAGGATATCGACGCGCAGCAGATCGCTGAGCGGCGCCCAGCCCCAGGCGATGACGTATTCCTGCAGGCGAAAGAGCAGGCCGAAGGCGAAGATTTCCGCGCCGCGGCGGATGGTGGTGCGCGCGATTTGTGCGGGCGCAAGATTTTTGCTCCACAGCTTCTCGGTGACCAGGGCAAACGAAATTCCGGCTAAAAATAAGAATAAGGGAGCGGGAAACGTGCCGCCAAGTTGCGAGTACATGAAGAACTTGCTCCGGCGCAGGCTGGGAGTGAGCCATGAGTCGTAACAATGGGTCTGAAACATCAGGACGCAGGCGAAACCGCGCATCCAGTCGATATAGGCCAGCCGGGATGGAGAAGCGGAAGTCAACGCGACACCGCATAATACTCCACCCAAGGCATGTGATAAATTTTTCTAAGGGGCGCGTAGCTCAATTGGATAGAGCACCGGTTTTCTAAACCGGTGGTTGCAGGTTCGATCCCTGCCGCGCCTACCAAGTCGTTTTCTGCTTACGACAGGTCAGCGATTCGACGTTCCCTTTATTATTCCTTTTCCTTTCTGTGCTCGCAGGTTTCGGTATTGAGACAGGAATCGGCCAGCACGAGGCGCTCGACGGGTTTTCCTCCGATGATGTGGGAGTCGATAATTTCGTCGACGTCGGCTTCGGTGACATGGCCGTACCAGACGGCTTCGGGATAGACGACCAGGTTTGGGCCGTGCTCGCATTGATCGAGGCAGCCGGATTGGTTGGCACGAACTTTGCCTTTAAGGCCGCGCTCGGCCAGTTTCTGTTTGAATAATTTCTGGAGTTTTGCCTGGCCGGCGGGATCGCAGCATCCGCGCGGATTTTCGGGCGGGCGCTGGTTGCCGCAGATGAAGATGTGTTTTTCGAATTTGGGCATGACTTAGGAGATGCGAGTTTGGAAAAGGCTTCGCTGTTTAAAGATAAATTTACTGGCGGGGAAAGTCCAAAGCTTCAAACACAGGGTCACAGGGTTACACGGAGGAATAGCCACCCGACTGAGGTCCGCTCGTTGCTATCTGCGGCGTGGGCGCGATAAGATAATTTGTACACAGCTTCCCCGCTTTTCATCCCAAGAATCTGTCGAGTATTGGCCGCGGCAAGGCGTGTGCGACCCCGGGTGTTCGTACATACGCGCGAGCGCGGTTGTGCGTTCGCGAATCCCTGTGACGGAGTTGGCAGTGAAACGAGGCAAGACCGCGGTAATTGTCGGCGCCCAATGGGGCGACGAGGGCAAAGGAAAAATCGTCGACGTCTTATCGGAAAGCTTTTCCGTGGTGGCGCGCTATGCTGGCGGGCACAATGCCGGGCACACAGTCATCATCAACGGCAAAAAATTCGTTTTGCAACTGGTTCCCTGTGGAGTGTTGCGGACGGCGTGCCGCAGCGTGATTGGCAATGGAGTGGTGCTGGATCCCATGGCGTTTTTAAAGGAAGTGGGTGGGCTGCGCGATGCGGGGGTGAAAGTCGACGGAAATCTTTTTGTCTCGAACCGGGCGCAGGTGATTTTGCCCTACCATCGCATGATCGAGTTGGCTGCGGAGAATGCGCCGGGGCGGGTGAAGATTGGGACGACCTCGCGTGGAATTGGTCCGGCTTACGAGGACAAGATGGGGCGGCGTGGGCTGCGGGTGGCCGATCTGCTCGATCTACAGTTGTTGAAGAAACACATCGAGAATGCGGTGCGCGAAAAAAATATGATTGCGCACGCGCTGTTTAATACTGAGCCGCTTGACGCGGACAAAATGTATACCGAATACGCAGCGGCAGCGGAGAAGATCGCGCCGTTCGTTTGCGATACGGCGGTTTTGCTGAACCGGGCGCTGGACGCAGGCCAGTCGATTTTGTTTGAGGGGGCGCAGGGAACGATGCTCGACATCGATCACGGGACTTATCCGTTCGTAACTTCTTCGAGCGCTACTTCCGGGGGTGCAGCGATTGGGACCGGCGTGGCTCCGAATGCGATCCAGTCGGTGATCGGACTTACGAAGGCTTATTGCACACGGGTGGGGGAAGGTCCGTTTCCCAGTGAAGACAAAGGCGAATTGGGCGACCAGCTTCGCAAGCGAGGCAACGAGTTTGGAGCGGTTACGGGGCGCCCGCGGCGTACGGGATGGCTCGATTTGCCGCTGCTGCGCTACGCGGGCATGATTAACGGTATCTCCTGGCTGGTGGTGACCAAGCTGGATGTGCTCGATGAACTGCCGGAGATTCCAGTGTGCGTCGGTTACGTGGTCGACGGAAAAAAGACGATGGAAATTCCGGCGCAGGCGAGCGGCTATGACAAGCTGGAATGCATTTACCAGAAGATGCCGGGCTGGCGGACATCCTCGCAAGGCATCACGGACTTTGAAAAATTGCCCCAGCAGGCGCGCGAATATTTGGCGTTCGTGGAGAAGGAAACCGGCGCGAAGGTCGGACTCGTATCAACTGGGCCAGACCGGGACCACACGATTTTCATGGACGATTTCGCGAAAGAGTTGAAGAGTGCCTGATCCTAGGACAGCTCGCCGGAAAATCTAGACTTGACTTCTGCCTTGGTCAGGCACTAAGACTACTTGCTACAATTTGTAAGGAGCGCACGAATGGTGGTTTTGGCGGTAACCTGGATGGCCAAAGCGGGGCACGATGGCGATGTCGTTTCAATTTTTGCCAAGCTGACCGAAGAATCGCGAAAGGAGCCAGGCTGCCTGATGTATCAGGTGCACCGGCACAAGACCGAGCCGCGAAGGTTCTTCATCTACGAACAATATAAGGATGATGCTGCGCTCGAAGCACACCGCACCTCGCCTCACTTTTTGCAGCACGCGCGAAAAGAACTGCCCAAGGTTGCGGACCGTGTGGAAGGGCATTTGTACGAAGCCTTGGGATGAAGATTGCGAACGCGTGGCGATCCGTCCGCAATCGTTGTCGCCTCAATCTCCGCGCTATTTCCCGCTGGCCTTACTTCGCCAACTCATATCCCGCAAAGAAAAAACTCAGCTCGAAGCGCGCCGTATCTTCGGCATCGGAGCCGTGAATCGCATTGTGCTCTATGCTGGAGGCCCACTTCTTGCGGATGGTTCCATCCTCGGCATTGGCCGGATTCGTGGCGCCCATTAGTTTGCGCAGATCGGCGATGGCGTTTTCTTTTTCGAGCGCCAGAGCGACGATCGGTCCGCTGGACATGAAGTCTGTAAGCGAACCGTAGAATGGACGGCTGGCGTGCACGGCGTAAAACTGCTCAGCCTGATGCTTGGAAATTTCCAGCATCTTGATGGCGAGAATGCGGAAGCCGTTCTTCTCAAATTGTTCGATAATGTCGCCGACTGCGTTTTTGGCGACGGCGTCAGGTTTCACGATGGTAAGAGTGCGCTGCAGAGTCTTCATAGTTGATGGTTCGGTCATCCTCAGTAATTGCTGATTGCTAAACTTTTACTCCCAGAGCGGCCGCCAGAGTTTCGCCGATGTCTGCGGGAGATTTTGCCACGCGGATTCCGGCGGCTTCCATGGCTTTGATTTTTTCTGCAGCGGTTCCTTTGCCGCCGGAGATGATCGCACCGGCGTGGCCCATGCGGCGTCCAGGGGGGGCGGTTTGTCCGGCGATGAAGCCGACGACTGGCTTTTTCATTTTTGTTTTTACAAATTCCGCGGCAGTTTCTTCGGCGTCGCCGCCGATCTCACCGATCATAATGACAGCTTCGGTTTCGGGATCGCGATTGAAAAGGTCGAGGGCGTCGAGGAAGTTAGTTCCGATAATCGGATCGCCGCCGATGCCGATGGCGGTGGACTGTCCGATGCCACGCTGCGTGAGTTGATGAACTGCCTCGTAAGTGAGTGTGCCAGAGCGCGAGACAATGCCGACCGACCCTTCTTTGTGGATCGATCCGGGCATGATCCCGATTTTGCATTTGCCAGGAGAAATGATGCCGGGACAATTTGGGCCGATCAGCCGCGAACGGCGATTTTGGAGGAACTCCCACGCTTTGACCATGTCGAGAGTAGGGATACCTTCGGTGATGCAGACGATGAGATCGAGATCGGCATCGGCGGCTTCCATGATGGCGTCGGCGGCGAACGGCGGGGGAACGAAAATTACTGTAGTGTCGGCGCCGGTTTTTTCCGCGGCTTCCTGCACGGTGTTGAAAATCGGCCAACCTTCATGGGTGGTGCCGCCCTTGCCGGGAGTGACTCCACCGACGACTTGCGTGCCGTAAGCGGCGCAGGCTTTGGCGTGGAAGGTGCCTTCGCGTCCGGTGAGGCCTTGCACGATTAATCGGGTTTGCTTATTAACCAAAATTGCCATAAGAATGATTCCTCACTGCGAATGATATTCTTTCGCCGCTAAACCGCGCGCGCTGCAGCCACCACTCGATCGGCCGCGTCTTTCATGGTGTCGGCCACAATGAAGTTCAGGCCGGAATCCATCAGGATTTTTTTGCCTTCGTTTACGTTCGTGCCTTCGAGACGGAGCACGACGGGAAGCTGGATGTTGGTTTTTCTGGCTGCTTCGACGACTCCGGTGGCCAGAGTATCGACGCGCAGGATACCGCCGAAAATATTGATCAGAACGGCTTTCACGTTTTTATCGCTGAGCAGAATTTCGAAGGCGTGTGCGACTTGCTCGGCGTTCGCGCCGCCACCTACATCGAGAAAGTTTGCAGGCATGCCTCCCGCGTATTTGATGATGTCCATGGTGGCCATGGCAAGCCCAGCGCCATTCACCATGCAGCCCACGCTGCCATCGAGCTTGATGTAATTGAGGCTATATTTTGAGGCCTCCACTTCGAGCGGATCCTCTTCCGTGATGTCGCGCAGTTCGCGAATATCGGGATGGCGGAAGAGCGCGTTGTCGTCGAAGGTGAGCTTGGCGTCGAGCGCGAAGAGGCGTCCGTCGGTAGTGGTGATGAAAGGGTTGATCTCGACGAGCGAGGCGTCGGTATCGAGAAATGCCTTGTAGAGGTTGGAAAGAAACTGCACTGCGGGATTGATCTGCCTGGCGTTGAGCCCCAACTTGAAGGCCATTTTGCGCGCCTGAAAACCTTCGAGACCCATGCCGGGATCGATGTGCTGCTTCAGGATGGCATCGGGATTTTCGGCGGCAACTTGTTCAATATCCATTCCGCCTGCGGCCGAGGCCATAAACACGGGCTTGCCCTCGGCGCGATCGACCAGAATTCCTAAATACAATTCTTTTTCGATGGGCAGAGTTTCTTCGATGAGCAAGCGCCGCACAATGCGGCCTTCGGGGCCGGTCTGGTGAGTGACCAACTTCATGCCCAGCATCTTTTCGGCGATGTCTCCGGCTTCGTTGGCCGACTTGGCGATTTTTACGCCTCCGCCTTTGCCGCGGCCGCCGGCGTGAATTTGCGCTTTCACTACAACGCCAGTTGAACCTGAGCTGAATAATTCTTTAGCGGCAGAATCGGCTTCTTCGCGCGAGGTTACCATGCTCCCGCGAGGGACCGTTACGCCATATTTTTTAAGAATCGCCTTGCCTTGGTACTCATGGATTTTCATAATCGCTCGTCAGTTAAGAATCGGAAGGAACCTGCTTGCGGCTATCGACTGAGGGCAGCAAACTTTTAATTTTATAGAAGGGGAGCGGATTAGGGCAAACGCGGAATGCGGCGTCTTTTCGATTGGCGGCACATCTAAGGTTCAATCCAGGAAAACGCACCGCGCGAGCGGAACCGGATCCCGGAGCAAAGAAAGGCAGGCTTCAAGTGAAATTGATTTCGCTTAACGTCGCTCGCCCGCGCCTGGCGCTCTATAAGGGTGAAACCGTGAACACTGGTATTTTCAAAAAGCCGGTATCCGGACGGATCGAGCTGCGCACACTGAACCTGGAGGGCGATCAGCAAGCGGACCTGACTGTTCATGGCGGTCCTTACAAGGCAGTCTATGCTTACCCGGCACAGCACTATGAATTTTGGCGGCGGGAGTTGCCAGATATGGATTTGCCTTGGGGAATGTTCGGGGAGAATTTTACAACCGAGGGATTCGGTGAAGATGAGGTCCACATTGGCGGCCTGTTTCGAATTGGATCGGCTGCAGTAATGGTCCGCCAGCCGCGCATGCCGTGTTATAAGCTGGCGCTCAAATTTCAGCGCCACGACATTCTGGAGCGATTTCTGCTTAGCGGGTGCAGTGGATTTTATTTTTCCGTGGAGCGGGAGGGGGAAGTCGGTGAAGGAGATTCCATCGAACTGGTCGAGCAGAATCCGAGTGGCATTACGATCGCCGAGATGAACCGGCTGTTCGTCCGAGAGAAATACAATCACGAGTTGCTGCGGAAGGCGATAGCCACGGCGGCCTTGCCGGAGAGTTGGCGGGAATATTTCCTGCCTAGGCTGAAGGTGCCCGGTTCAAACGCCTAGAGGCCGGGGCCCTTCTATTGCAAAGAGACTTTATACCTTACAATTTCGAGGAACATGATACTCGAGGCGCTTCACCGCATCGCAAATCAGGGCCAATCGCTCTCGCGAAGAGAAGCATGTGACGTGATGGCGGAGGTGCTGGCGGGGAACTCCACGGACGCGCAGATCGCAGCCCTGCTGGTGGCTTTGCGGATGAAAGGCGAGACGGTGGAAGAGATTGTTGGGTTTGCGGAAGCGATTCGCGCGGCGGCTACTCCGTTGCCGATTTCGGTTGCAGGGGACGCCTCGATATCCCCAGCACTCGACTTGAGTGGTACTGGCCGGGATGCGCTGGTCGAGTCGGCGGCCGCTGACGACAGTCTTGTCGATACCAGCGGCACTGGCGGGGATGCGTGCGGAACTTTTAATATTTCAACTGCGACGGCATTCGTGACCGCGGGCGCGGGTGTGCGCGTGGCCAAGCATGGGAACCGAAGTATCAGCTCGAAGTGCGGTTCGGCGGATGTGATGGAAGCGTTGGGAGTGAGTATCCAATTGACGCCGGCGCGTGCCGCGCAATGCCTGCGCGAAATTGGAATCTGTTTTCTGTTCGCGCCCGATTTGCATTCGTCGATGAAGCAGGTGCAGAAAGTGCGGCGGGAGTTGCGGCTGCGCACCATGTTCAACCTGCTCGGTCCGCTGACGAATCCGGCGCACGCTTCGGGACAAGTGGTTGGCGTGTATGCGCTGAATATGGTGGAGAAGCTGGCTGAGGCGCTCAGTATGCTGGGATTGCGTCGCGCGCTAGTGGTGCATGGTCTGGACGGGCTCGATGAGATTACGATCAGCGGGCCCACGCGCGTGGCTGAAGCTCGGGAAGGAACGGTTCGGACTTATGAAGTGGATCCGGAAGAATTCGGCATGGCGCGAGCGACGTTGGAAGATATTTCCGGGGGCGACGCAGGGGAAAACGCAGCGATTATTCGGGACGTTCTAAGTGGAAAGAAATCTGCGCGACGGGACGTGGTGTTATTGAACTGCGCCGCTGCCCTGGTGGCCGCCGGAAGAGTCGATCATTTGCGAGATGGAGTTCCCGCTGCGGCGCGTGCAATTGATTCTGGGGCGGCTGCGGCGAAGCTGGCAGAATTAGTACGCTTCACTGCTGCTGAAGGGATGTAAAGCACATGTCTTGCGTGCTTCGAGCGAGCGGTTCAAATTTTGATGTGGACGAATTCCTGAAGACATCCTCGCTCGATGCTCTGACGGCTTTTCATCGCGGGGAAGTGCAATCTCCTAGCTCGAGTGTGACACGGAAGAGCGATTGTTCCGGGATGAACGTCAGCGTGAGCACGCGTGACGTTTCCGATCTGAGAGGCCAGATAAAAGATGCGATTGAGTTTCTGTCGAAGAACGATCGCGAGCTGAAGCGTCTCCGCGACTTTCCCGGTTTGCAGCGGATGGATCTGGACTTTCCAATCGAAGATCGCGATGTGGTCTACCAGCGCGATGCCTTTCCTCATAAGCTTCTGTCGCTGTTGGGAGAGTTAGGCATCGGGCTCATCGTTTCGCGGTATCCGGCGCACTCCGGGGTTGAAGGTCAAGTCTCGACCCAATAACTGCGCGCCGGGAAGTAGAGGGATGCCAGGAGTGCAGCGATTTAGTTCTGATTATTTCGCCGCATTGCTCGGCTCGATTTTGAAGGTATTGTTGCTCGTATCGCTCTCGGGCACGCTGCCGTCGTTGACTATGATTTCGTCTGGCGGTTTTGGAACTTCCACACGAATGACGCCGTTGCTCTTGCCGCGTACTACCAGGCGTTTCATGACTTCTCCGCCTTCGAACTTCACGATGAGTGGGACCTCCGCGCCTGCTGCGCCTAAATTGTCTACTGTAATGGTAAGCAGGTAGCCCTGGGGTAAAGTTTTACGCGCGAACGCGGAGACCACTTTGAAATCCGGCAGTCCGCGGTCGCGATAAACCCAGTCGTCGAAAAACCACTCCAGATCGCGTTGGGTCTGCGCTTGAATTAATCGCGGCATATACGAGGGCTCTTTGTCTTGCTCTGGATGATATGAGGCAATCGCTTTTTTCAGTGCCTGATCGTCGACCATATCGTGCAGCATCCACCAAACGCACATGGCTTTGCTGCGGTAAAGTTCCTCGTCGTAGGTATTAACTAACGATTGGTTCACTTCGTCTTCTGATCTCGGAGCGGTTGGTTTCTCGGCCGATTGTTCCGCGCTGCTGAGCGCCGCGCGGTGCGTCGCCATGTAATCGATGGCGGTCTTGCGTCCATTTTGTTGTTCGAGATAAAGAGCCTGCGCGAAGTGAGGCAGGCCTTCGTTGATCCAGGGGCGCGGCGAGGTGAAGGCTGCGTGAGTCAGCTGCAGCGCGGCGGCAAGAACTGCGAATTTCGCATCGGCGCCGGCTAACGAGGTCAGCAGGAGAGATCCGCTCTCAAACGGCGCAGCATTTGGATCGGATAAATCCGCGGTTTGTGCTTTGTTGTGCGGCGCGCCGAACCATTCGGTAACAAGCGGAATTACTTTCTCAGCGGAATCGGCGTAATTTGAGGCAGATGTATCGTGCCCATGCAGGAAATGAACCGCTACGGCGGGCCGATCAACGAGTTCATAGTCAGCCATCACGAACGTCGGCACGATCGATGCCAGTTGGCGAAAAGTGCAATCGGCAACGAACTCGTGCTGCACTACGTGCGCTACTGGGCAGGCGGTTGCATTGAGCAAGAGCTCCGGAGCTTGCTCGTGGTCATTGTCCTGAATGTTCACCGGATCATTCTTTGGATCATTCTCAGAATCATCCGGCACTGCGACTTGCAAATGCATAGTCGAAGCGGCCTCTCGCGCTCTCCAGCGGCCTTCGAGTTCGAATAGGCTTTTGCCTTCGGATAAAGATGCGGCTTCAGTGGCGACGGGATACCAGGCAACATTTCCGAATCCGCGGACAGCAGTAAATTTTGGGCTGATCCGGTCCCAGTCGGAACTGTTGGCCTCGGCTTCGGGTGCGCCGATGCGGGTGAGGCGTGTCGCGTCGAGCACGATCACGCCTTCGTAGGCGATCTCCAGTTCGATAGAGGCCTTCGGAGCAACTGTCTCCGGCAAAGTTACGATGGCTTCGGAGAGCGAGCCGGTGTGATCGATATCGGATGTGTACGACTGAGAGACAAACTGCAACGCCTTACCGTTCGCGTTGATGGAGCGCCAGTTCAGGGAAGACGAAATCTGCAGGATGGCGAGCTTCTGCGGAGTTGGGGAATCGTTGCGAAGGGTAATTTTGCCGCGGGCGCCCAGCCGTTGCTGTGCGGGCTCGATACGGACGTTCAGGTCGTAGTGAGTGAAGGTGAAAGCTTCACGGTCGATAGAAAACGCGTTTACGACATAGGCAAACGGCCAACAAAAGACGCATAACAGGAGGATTCTAAACTTCATTTTGCGACCGCAGATGCCTCGTTCGTCTTCGTGCGGCGCTGGCGCACAATTTCATACATCACCACGGCGCCTGCGACGGACACATTCAGCGAGGGGACTTTCCCCAGCATTGGAATCGAGACCAGAAAGTCGCACTTTTTCCTTACCAGGTCGTGGAGTCCTTTGCCTTCCGCGCCGAGAACGAGGGCGCAATCCATGTTGTAGTCGAGAGCGTCATAGGTCTGCTTGCTGCGTTCATCGAGGCCAATGGTCCAGATGTTGCGCTCTTTCAGGTCTTCGATTGTGCGCGCGATGTTGGTAACGCGCGCGATCGGCAAGTATTCGCTCGCACCCGCGGAGGCTTTGGTGACGGTGCCGGTGACGGGCGCAGCGCGGCGTTCGGGAATGACGACGCCATCGGCGCCCGCGGCATCGGCGGTGCGCAGGACGGCCCCGAGATTGTGCGGGTCTTCGACGCCATCGAGCACGATGACCAAGGAATATTTTCCCCGCTTGGCGCCGATCACATCATCGAGATCGCTATATTGTTTGGCCGAGGTAACGGCGACAACGCCTTGATGCGCGGCGTTACCGGCCATGCGGTCGAGTTCCACGCGGGTAAGAAAACGCACGGGGACACCGAGTTTGCGGCAGTCCTCGATCATGCGCTGCAGGCGGATATCGTGCCGCTCCTTGGCCATGCCGACCCACTGGAAAGCGCGTCCGCGGGCCTTGAGGGCCTCGGTGACGGCGTTGATGCCGTAGATATAGTTCATGAAGTATCAGTGTACCGAAAGTGGAGAGATCCGTTGTGCGCGTGATCGTTCGCTCCGCCTGAAGAACGGCTGCGCGCAGGATGACAGAGTTGGTTTAGGCCGGAGTGTGGAGCAGGCGGATAATTTCTTCTGGCTCGGGACGCTCTGTGTAATCCTCGTTTGCTGAAGCGTAGAGCACAGTGCTGTCGCGGTCGATGATGTAGGTTGCGGGGATCGGCAATTGCCAACTGTCGTCTCCGTTCACGAATGGCAGGTTGACGAAGGCGCGCTGGTAAATGGCTTTTTGTTCGTCGGGAACGCTGTAGGTGAGTCCGAATTGTTTTGCGACTTTGTTGCCCGGATCGGAGAGCAGCGGGAAGCCCAGCTTGTGCTGGTCGCGCATGAAGAAAGATTGCTGAACAGTCTGTGGCGAGATGGCAGCGAGAGTTGCGCCCGCTTCTGCGATCTCAGGCAGGATGAGATTCAAAGCTTCCGCTTGGGCGACGCAGAACGGGCACCAGCGGCCGCGGATGAAGCAGAGCAGGAGGCGGCCTTTGGCGAGTAGGCCGGAAGACGAGATTTTCTTGCCATCCTGGTCTTGTAGCTGGAAGTCTGGAATCTTTGCGCCGACGGAAAGAATATTCGCAGCCAAGAGTTGTTGCTTCAATGCAGCGATGGTTGCGGAATGGACGGCCTGCGTCTCCGGCGGAACGTATTTCGAGATTAACTCTTTGCGCTCAGCGAAGATTTCGCGCAGCGGGCGGATGTCAGTTTCGGAACTCGACTCTTCGAGGGAGCGCCATTTCATGTGGAGCAATTCCTTAAACAAGCACGCGGCAGCCCGCTTTTAAGAGCGATGTACTTCCGACAGCCGGAACCCTCAGCGGCTAAAGCCCGGTGTCAGTCTAACTCCTAGTGGCACGGCTGAAGCCGTGCCCTTCCCGAACCTCCTGAACATTCGATGAAAGAACTTCTGTCAAAACTCTACATCCCGGGCAATTTCATTCCGGCCATTCTCCGCGCGAAGCTGGGCTTGCCCATTTGCTTGAACATTTTTTTCATCTGCGCGTACTGGCGGAGAAGATTATTTACTTCCTGCACGGTGGTGCCGGAGCCACGGGAGATGCGCTTGCGGCGGCTGCCGTTGATTACTTCGTGGTGGTTGCGCTCGTGGATTGTCATCGAATTGATGATAGCTTCGACGCGGTTGATTTGTTTTTCGTCCACGTGATCGGCGGCTTTTTGCAGGCCGGAAAATGGGCCGATACTGGGCAACATTCCCATCAGGTTCTGGATCGAGCCCATCTTTTTTACCTGCCGAAGCTGGTCGCGAAAGTCTTCGAGGGAGAAGCCGTCGCCGGTGAGGGCTTTGGTGGCCATCTCTTGGGCCTTTTTCTTGTCGAGTTGTGATTCGGCGCGCTCGATCAACGACAAGATGTCGCCCATTCCGAGAATGCGCGACACGATGCGGTCAGGATGGAAGGGTTCGAGGGCATCGTACTTTTCACCGACGCCGATGAACTTGATCGGCTGGCCGGTGACTTGGCGGATGGAAAGCGCCGCGCCCCCGCGAGCATCGCCGTCCATCTTGGTGAGAATGACGCCGGTGAGCGAAAGCTTCTTGTGAAACTCGTCGGCGGAGCGGACGGCGTCCTGCCCGGTCATGGCGTCGGCGACGAACAGGATTTCTGACGGATTCAGCAGCTTTTTCAGCGACTGCATCTCGTTCATGAGTTCGTCGTCGATGTGCAGACGGCCGGCAGTGTCGACGATGAGCACGTCGCAGCCGGAAACGATGGCTTCGCGGCGAGCTTCTTTTGCCAACCGCTCGACCTCTAAGGACATGGAGCGGCGGACGCCTTCGTCCGCCGGGTGTTCATGCGCCGCACCCCGGACGAGGGCGTCCGGGGCTCCATTCGCGTAGGCATCGGCGGCTACATTGCCTTCGTAAATCTGCGCCTTGACGGCTTGCGCGACAACTTTCAATTGTTCACGGGCGGCGGGACGGTACACGTCGACCGAGACCAGTAGTGGGCGATGGCCGCCGATTTTAAACCAATGCGCGAGCTTGCCGGAAGTGGTGGTCTTGCCCGAACCTTGTAGCCCGGCCATGAGAACGACCGTGGGCGGCTGCGAGGAAAACTTCATGCGCGCCGTGTCTTTGCCGAGTGTCTCGACCAGTTCGTCGCGGACGATTTTGATGACCTGCTCGCCCGGGGACAGCGCGGTGAGCACTTCCTGGCCAACGGCTTTGGCCTGGATGCGGTCAATTAATTCTTTGACCACTTTGAAGTTGACGTCGGCTTCAAGCAGGGCGAGGCGAATTTCGCGGAGCGCCTCGGCAATGTTTTCTTCGCTAAGACGGGCCTGGCCGCGCAGGGATTTGAAAGCGCGTTGGAGTTTTTCCTGTAGATTCTCGAACATAGAAGATACTGACTATTTTATCAGCCGCCAGGTCACGGCAGGATTTCGTCGAACTGAATGATCGGTTCGATGTTCGTATAGTTCGGAATGTCTGCGAGAATCTTGACGCCGTGCTGCGTAAGGATAGCCTGGAATGCCGCGACCGAATCGATTGGTATGGTCGCCACACAAAGGAATTTGACCGGTGCTCCCGCTACAGTGGAGATCCCCCGACGCACCTCAATATGCTTTCCCACCAGCCCGGCCACGAACGGGATGTGCTTCCTCATGTAATAGTCAAAATCAAACTTTGCGTCAGCTTGGTTCGGATAAGCAACGGTCACGCATTGCATCGACGATTCTCCTGACGACAATTTTACTCGGATGTGCGACGGCGTGGTTTCATTCAACCTTCGGTCGTATCATCTCAAATCTCTGCGTCGTCCTTGTGTACTGAATCCCTCCCATGCGTCCGATCAGGTCCAGCGAATTGCGATCCAGGCGGCCCTCTTTCAAATGGGCGTCGTTGATGTGAATTGCGACGATCTGGCCGATCACCAGGCTGCTGCTCGTAGGCGCGGGAGAGAAATCGACGATCTGATGCAGTTTGCATTCGAAGCTTACTGGAGATTCGGCAACTCTCGGCGGGCGCACGATCTTCGACGGCTCTGGATTCACCTTCGTTAATTCGAACTCGTTCACGGACGCATCGTATTCGCCGCTGGTCGAATTCATAGCCTCGCGGAGTTCGTAGGTGACAATGTTAACCACGAATTCCCGCGTCTCGCGAATATTCCGTAACGTATCTTTTGGCTCGCCATGGCTGGCTTGCGCTTGCTTCGATGGCCGCAGTCCCGGCGCGAATGCCAGCAACGGAGGGTCGATGCAGACACAATTGAAAAAGGAAAACGGTGCGAGGTTGGGCTGGCCCGATCCACTGATCGTGGACACCCATGCGATCGGCCGCGGCGCCACGGAATTGAGCAGAATACTGTAAAGCTCACTGTGAGAAATATCTGACGGGCTGACGATCATTTCATCGAGTATAACTTTTCAGGCGCTCACTTGGTTACGCCGAACACTTCCTTGGCGGCGATTACGGTGTTGCTGTGGATGGTCACGGTGTCTTCTACATTCTGGGCGTAGCCGCCGGCGAAGGTCACCATGACGGGGATGTTGCGAGCACGGGCTACACGGAAGACGAGTTCGTCACGCTTTTTTAATCCTTCGATGGTCAGAGACAAGCCGCCGAGCTGATCCTCTTTATAGGGGTCTGCGCCAGCGACGTAGCAGAGCAAGTCGGGCTCGGACTGGCGCAGTCCAGAACTCAAGGCATTGTCGAGCCATGAGAGGTATTCTTCGTCGCCGATGCCATCGGGGAGATCTACGTCGATGGAGGACGGCGGCTTCCACTGCGGATAGTTGTTGTGCTGATGGAGAGAGATGGTGAAGACGTCGGCCGCGTTGGGATTCTTGCGGCGGTTGCCGTGGATGGCTACGGGCGAGCCGGAAGCGGAGGGGAGTGGGTCGCCGGGGGCGGGCTTGGCGGCGAAAATCACGGCGGTGCCATTGCCCTGATGCACATCGCAATCCACAGTCATCGCCGTGTGAATCTTGCCATCGCGCTGCAGACGCCGAATGGCTACGGCTACATCGTGAATCATGCAGAAGCCTTCGCCGTGATCGGGGAAAGCATGATGGAATCCGCCACCGATGTTGACGGAGACACGGTCGGCCAAGGCCTGCTGAGCAGCAAGTATTGATCCGCCGGCCGCCAACCAGAACGCGTCCACGAGATCGCGCGAGTAAGGAACCTCGAGGGCTAATTCCTCGCGGGCGCTGAGAGTGCCGGTTCTAAGCTTGTTCACGTAGTCCGGCGTGTGCACCAGCAGGATATCGTCGTCAGCGGCGGGTTGGGGGTCCAGAAAATCGGTCGCTTCGGCTGCGCCGCTTGCCAGCAGCCGGTCACGAACGCGTTTGTATTTCTCGGCAGGAAAGACGTGTTGGCCGATGGGGAGATAGTAGCCGTCACTGTAGATAAGTTTGAAGGGGAGCATTCGACACCCGCCAGATATATTGGACGCCTCTGCAGCGATTGTCTATGATACCCGCGGCTGATTTAAGGGAGCGATTCTGACTTGTTCGAAGACCTCTATGACGCAGTGTCCTTCTTGTGGAGTTGGAGTTGGCCGGCAATTAACGGCCAGGTAACAGAGGTCCTCGTTGAACGGATTAGGCACAATCGGAATCCCGACACCTTCCGCTTGTCGGTGACCTACGAGTTCTCGATCGGAAACGACGGGCCGTATACAGGGGAGTCGTTTTGGGCTCCCGCCTTTTGCAGAAATAAGCGCGTGGCGGCCGCGCGTCATAGGATTCATACTCATCAAAGTGTGCTCGTGCGTTATCGAGCCGGTGATCCGAGTGTGAACCGACTCGATCGGTCTCTATGGCAAAGGTTGTAAGACTGGGCGAGACACGAAGCTATCGCTTCTTTGGCGGCTGCAACGTCTGAGTCAGGAGCGAGCGGCGGACTGGCACGATGGCGCCTTTGGCGGGGTCGGCGGCGGCGTGGGCGCGGGTGAGGACTTCTTCCTGGATGTATTGCACGAACTCCTGGATCTGGCGTTGCATCTCTTCCATGCGCTCGCGCATTTGCAGGATGATGGCCATGCCGCTGATGTTCACGCCCAGGTCGCGGGCTAGAGACAGGATGAATTCCAGGCGCTGCAGATCTTCGTCGGTGTAGAGGCGGGTGTTGCCTTCGGTGCGCGACGGCTTTAAGAGGCCTTCGCGCTCATAAAGGCGCAAGGTTTGGGGATGGATGCCATACATCTCGGCCACGGCCGAGATCATGTACGCGCCTTTGGATTTACGCTTAGTCATCGTTCAGCGATCCTTCGCTAGGCTCAGGATTTCGTCAGCGGGCTCAGACGCGCGCTATACAGCTCAATTTACAACAAAACACGCTGGCCACGGATTTTCACGGATTCTCATGGATAAAAAAAGCGCAATCCGTGTATCCGCGTAAATCCGTGGCCAGGGAATCTGCTTAGGCGGCGGGTTCGGCTTTGCGTTCGTGTGCGGCCCAGCCTTGAGGCTTCAGCAAATGGTTGACAGCATACGCCACCACGCCCGCGCCGATCAGGATCATGCCGAATTCGAAGGAGCTCATGTTCCAGATCTGTTCATGTTCGCTGCGGATGATGGAGAAGGCGAGCAGCAGCATGGGCGGGATGCCGATCGCGATGGCGCCGAACAATCCCCCCGGAACGCGGAACGGGCGAGGCAAGTCCGGCTCGCGGAAGCGGAGCACGGCAAGGGCGATGAACTCCAGCATCAGGCTGAAACCGTAGAGAAGGATGTCGATGGTGACCAGTCGAGCAAAGCCCAGGCCGAGGCACATGGCCCAGCATGCGGCCAGAGCGAGAATTGCGACCCAAGGTGCGCGCGACTTTTTCTGCAGCTTGGCGAAGACGCTGGGCAGCATGCCATCTTGTGCCATTGCGAGCGGCAGGCGCGAGTAGCTCATGACTAAGGCGTTGAACATGCCAAAGGCGCTGATGATTCCGCCGAGGACTACGCCCACGCGCAGTAAGGGTCCGCCGAGCAGGCCGGCGATGTCTGCCCAGGAGCCGGTCTCCCAAGCAGTAGCTTTGAGGCCGGTCATCCACATGGCGGCAAAGGGGAGAACGTAACTGAGCGCGACGATGGCTACGGCGACGAGCATGGCACGCGGATACGTCCGCTGCGGGCGCTCGACTTCTGTGGCGATAGTGGAGGCGTTGTCCCAGCCCATGTAGTTCCACATGCAGATCAGCAGGCCGCCCAGGATATCTACCGTAGAGGTGGTCGGCTTCGTTACCGCGTTGGCCAGCGCACCGATTTTGAACGGAGCAAGGATCACGATCGCTACGAACGGGGCCGACAGAGCGAAGAACAGCCAAAGCGATGTGAGCGAGACTACTTTCACGCCTGCGATGTTGAGCAAGGCGCAGGCGATCACCACCGCCAGAGCAACCCACCATCCGCGATTTGCTTCCTGAAACCAGGGGAACATGCGCGTGAGATAGGCAACGAACAGCGTGGGATAGATCGCCATATCGAAAATCGAGGCGACCAGCGAGAGCCAGGCTTCCTGAAATCCCCAGAAATTTCCCATAGCGCGGCGCACCCAGGCGTAGTAGCCACCCTCATAGGGCAGCGCGCTCGAGAGCTCGCCGATCATGAAGGCTGTGGGCAGGCTCCAGAGCAGCGGAGTGAGCAACAGGATGAGAATCGCGCGTCCGTAACCGGCGCCATGGACGATGTCTTCGGTGCCGTAGGTTCCGCCTGAGACCATAAAGAAGGTGGCGGCGACCAAGGGCCACAGCGTGAGGCGAACTAAACCTTTTCGAGCCGGTTTTTTCCGGTTGGGGATTACGGAGAGAGGTTGGGGATTTCCGGTTTGTTGGTGCGGGGCGCTAGCTGTTGCCAATTTCGATGTGTCCCTCCTCAAGCGACTCACTCTCAGCTACTCCACAACGGGCTGGGTCGTGTTTGAGCTTTCTGGTTTCTTAGATTCCAGAAATCGCGCTGAAGTTAGTTCGCATTTGTGAGATTACGGGAAATTTGGAACGATGCAAGAAAAATGTGAAAGTTTTGGAAAAAGTTTTAACAGAAAATCGGGTACGGACGTAACCTCGAAATCTTTAACACGGGGGACACAGAGGGAACACAGGGTAGGGCTACTTCTCCCAGTTTTTGCCATCGACCATTCTTTTGATTCCGTCCCGGAGATGTAGAACGTAGAGATTAATTAGCAGACCGACTCCTATCTCGCTCAGTCTCATGTACGACAAAAGTTGGGCCCGGTGAACGGGATGGATTGCGTCGACGCTTTTCACTTCGACAATGACTGAGTTTTCGACGACCAGATCCATGCGGTAACCGAGCTCGATCTTTTCTCCGTCGAAAACTACAGGCAGACTGACTTGGCAGGCGACTGCAAGTCCACGCTTTCTGAGTTCGTGGGCGAGGCAAGCTTGGTAGGCGCTATCGAGTAGTCCCGGGCCGAGGATCGAATGAACGTGCATGGCGGAAGAGACGACGGCCCCGGTGACTTGATTGACTCGAAGACTGCGGAAGGGAGTAGGACTTGCCATTCCCACGGCATAACACACTCAGGCCGGTTTACCCTGTGATCCCCGTGGCCCCTGTGTTAAAGATTTTGGGGTTAGTTCCCGATATGAACTAAACCTTCTTCCAAAGCTCTTCCCGCGGGTCTTCCGGATTGAGCTTGGCGAACTCTTTCAGCAGTTCTTTGGTGCGTTCGTCGCGGGGCATGGGAACGGTGACCGTGATCTCGACGATCTCGTCTCCGCGTACGCCCTCTCTGGTGGCGGAAGGCACGCCCTTCTCGCGCAGGCGCAGTTTCTGTCCCGGTTGAGTGCCGGGGGGAATTTTCAGTAGAGCACGGCCATCGATGGTGGGCACTTCGATTTTGGCGCCGAGCGCGGCTTCGGTGACGCTGGCGGGAACTGTGAGATAAATGTCATCGCCGTCGCGGCGATAGACCGGATGCGGCTCGATTCGGATGATGACGTAGAGATCGCCGGCCGGGCCCCCATGGGCGCCAGCATTGCCTTTGCCTGCCAGACGAATGCGCTGGCCGTCGCGGGTACCGGCTTTGATGCGAACCTCCATGGGCTCGGTGCGGCTCACCGTACCTTCACCGTGGCAGATAGGGCAGGTCGAAATGTTCTTGCCCGTACCGTGGCAGCGCGGGCAGGTCACATTGAATTTCATTCGTCCGCCAGTTTGGGTGATCTGACCGGTGCCGTTGCATTCAGGACACTTTCCTGGCGCTTCGATGTAACCCTGGCCGTGGCAATTCGTGCAGACATCCTGGCGGGTGATGTTGAGGCGCATGACGCCGCCGCGGATGGCCGTCCAGAAGGGAACGTTAACCTGATACTCCAGATCGGAGCCAGCTTCGGGGCCAACCTCGGTTGCGGCGCCTCCACGGCCACCACCGAAAATTCCGGAGAAGATATCCTTGAATCCGCCGCTGCCGGTACCGGTTCGCCGTCCCCGGCCGGCATTGTCCACCAGGTCGGAGAAGTCGAATCCGCCGAAGTCGAATGGAACGCCTTGTGCATTCCCCGAACGACCACCGGAAACATCTCCGAAGCCACCGGCGCCTGTCGCTCCGCCTCGAGCGTAAGCTTCGGCGGCCGCAGGATCGATATTGTCGGAGTAGTAGCCAATCTGATCGTAGATTTTGCGTTTCTTGGGATCGCTAAGGACGTCGTTGGCCTCAGAGAGCTCCTTAAACTTCTCCTCGGCAGACTTGTCCCCAGGATTGACGTCAGGATGGTACTTGCGCGCCAGCTTGCGGAAGGCTTTGCGGATTTCCTCTGCCGAGGCGGACTTCTTTACGCCGAGGATCTCGTAGTAATCTTTTTTGGTTGTCGTAGCCATTCAGCTTAGATGTCTTCGAGGTTGCGACCCACAAACTCCAAGGACTCACCCCAAGCGGACTTTATCGTCCTTCTACTCGGGTCGTTGGGATCAGGCTCTTGATACCAACTCGCACTCCACCCCTTCTCATTCTGGCGGTTCCATTCCCAGCTCACGCTTTCCCCTGGCGAATACACCTTGGTCGTGGGGAAGATGTGGCGTCCCGTCGATTTACCCTCGGGGGAGAACGTCTCTAGAATGACCCCACGGACATCTTCTCTCGCCGGAGGATTGCATGCTGAATTGGCGTACACCGGGATATCAGCCCGGACGACGACGTAAGAATAACGAGGGATCGACTTAACCATCTTCAGAATGCGAAGCCCATAATCCAATGCCCTCAACGCTAGGTGCTCGGAGACTTGGCTGTGCACAATGTGATTTCGGAGAGACCAAAACTGCGTCAGCGTGTCCTTAAGTTCGCGAGGAAGTTCTATTTCGTTGGCTCGTTCGAGTAGCCCGATCGCTTCGGGCAACTCGCCCTTGTATTGGGAGAGGTTTCCAGTGGCCGCAAGCAGTTTGCGCAGCTCTCGATCGATCTCCAGCGTTAGCCGCATAATAGCGACAACGGGCGAGGCCGCTGCTTCTTCCAGTATCTGTTGCTCGAAGGTTGCGGTTACCATGGCATTTTCTCAAATCAATTGCCGGCTGTCGGGATACCTGGTTCCTTAGCCTTTAGTCGTTTAGCTTCCATTTCAGCTTTCGGGATTTCTTTGTCGAGCTTGGCCATCGTAGCTTTTACCCCAAGTCCCTCAACACGAATTACTCTCTCCAGCAAGGACTCTATTACGCTGTGGAAGCGAAAGATTGCTACGAGAGCAACAAAAGGCCAAGCGACCGCGTGCACCAGATCTGCCCAGTCTTTGACCGAGAACAGTGCCGAACTCAGGTTTAACTGCGGCATTCATCTACCCCGCAACGGCCCCCTTGCCCATGCTTTAAATCATGATACTCCGCGGCCCAAATCCCACATTCAAACTTCGGCGTTCGAAGCGTCCCTCTGCTCTAGTTCGGAATCCTTTGCTTCTCCTCTTCTAACACGAGCAAAGGCTCAGCCTCCCCGCCGTCCTCGTAAACCGGAATCCGCCAGGCGCCCGTGGGCGTGGAAACAAACACTCGCCACTTCCTCTCATCTTCCGCCAGGCTCAAAAAGTAAGTCTGGTCATTGACCTGAAAATCCATTTCATTCTCCCCGGAAAAATTCACTACATTCAAACGTAAGGCGCGGGCATGAGTGCCCGCGCCACACGATCCAAGCTAGAAGCCAGGAGCTGGCAGCTCTTACTTCTTGTCTTCCACGTCGACGTACTCGGCGTCGATCACGCCTTCGTCCTTCTTTTGACCGCCGCCGTTGCCCGAAGCCGCACCTGTTCCATCGGTCGGAGCACCGGGACCTGCACCTGCACCGGGAGTCGCTTGGGCTGCCTTGTACATCTCTTCGGCCAGCTTGTGCGAAGCCTTGGTCAGGTTCTCGCGAGCCTTATCCATTTGCGCTTTGTCGTTTGACTCAAGCGCTTTCTTGGCATCGGCTACGGCGTTTTCCACGTCGCCACGGTCGGAGCCAGAGATTTTATCTCCAGAGTCGCGCAGCATCTTCTCGACGTTGTAAACCATGCTGTCGAGCTGGTTTTTGGCTTCGATGGCATCGCGCTGTGCTTTGTCTTCGGCCGCGTGTGCGTCGGCTTCTTTGGCCATGCGCTCAACTTCTTCCTTCGACAATCCAGAGGACGACGTGATCGTGATCTTCTGGTCCTTGCCGGTGGCCGTATCTTTCGCGGTCACGTTCAGGATGCCGTTGGCGTCAATGTCGAACGTTACTTCGATTTGCGGCACCCCGCGCGGTGCGGTCGGAATCCCGGTCAAGTGGAACTTGCCCAGTGTCCGGTTCTGCGCCGCCATCGGACGCTCGCCCTGCAGCACATGCACTTCAACCGAGGTCTGATTGTCAGCCGCGGTCGAGAACGTTTCCGTCTTTTTAGTAGGAATGGTCGTGTTCCGAGGAATCATCGGAGTCGCCACGCCGCCCAAGGTCTCAATCGAAAGCGAGAGCGGAGTCACGTCCAGCAGCAGCAGGTCCTTTACTTCGCCGCCGAGCACGCCACCCTGAATCGCCGCGCCGATTGCGACCACTTCATCGGGATTCACGCCCTTGTGGCCTTCCTTGCCGAACAGCTCTTTCACCAACGCCTGGATGCGCGGCATACGAGTCTGGCCCCCGACCAGCACAACTTCGTTGATCTTGCTGGCGTCCACGCCCGCATCTTTCATGCACTGTTTGCACGGACCCACCGAGCGCTGAATTATGTCTTCTACCATGCCTTCGAGCTTCGCGCGCGTCAGCTTCTTAACCAGATGCTTGGGTCCGCCGGCATCGGCCGTGATGAACGGCAGATTGATTTCCGTCTCCATGGTGGTGGAGAGTTCAATCTTGGCGCGTTCGGCTGCATCACGCAGACGCTGCAGGGCCATTTCGTTGCCCTTACCGCGGAGGTCGAGGCCTTCATCCTTCTTGAATTCATCGATGAGCCAGTCAACGATGCGCTGGTCGAGGTTGTCGCCACCGAGGTGCGTGTCGCCGTTGGTGGCTTTGACTTCGATCACGCCTTCGCCAACTTCCAGAACAGAAATGTCGAACGTTCCGCCACCGAAGTCGTAAACGGCGATCATTTCGTCTTTCGTTTTGTCTAGACCGTAGGCCAACGCGGCTGCCGTGGGCTCATTGATAATTCGCTTTACGTCGAGTCCGGCAATCTGCCCGGCATCTTTCGTGGCCTGACGCTGCGCGTCATTAAAATAGGCAGGAACAGTGATCACAGCCTCGGTCACTTTTTCGCCGAGATAGTCTTCCGCGGCCTTCTTCAGCTTCTGCAGAATCAGCGCGGAAATCTGAGGAGGCGTGTACTCCTTGCCCTGAGCCAGCACGGCGACGTGGTCGCCTGACTGCACCACCTTATATGGGACCATCTTGATCTCTTCCGTCACTTCGTCATAACGCCGTCCCATGAAGCGCTTGATCGAATAAACCGTGTTTTCGGGATTGGTGATGGCCTGGCGCTTTGCCACCTGCCCCACCAACCGTTCCCCAGTCTTGGTAAAACCAACCACCGAAGGCGTAGTCCGCCCTCCTTCTTCGTTCGGGATCACTTTGGGCTCGCCGCCCTCCATCACCGCCACGCAAGAATTGGTGGTTCCAAGGTCAATTCCAATAATCTTGGCCATAATTGTCTCCTGTGATCTTTCCTGATGCAAATAAGTGCTGTGTAATCAACGCGCTTATGATTGCCAACAGGTCCATGCTAAGACCTGAGTGGATTGCTGTCAAGGTTTAGATGCGGCTGGAGGGGAGGAAGTTGCGAATAGCCCAGCCTGAGTGATCGGTCGGTAAAACGGCCAGCGGTGGGCTAAGTGCCAACGAGGCAAGTCTGAGAGCCGCGAGCTACAGAAGCTTTCTCAGCTTCTTCAGACGCCTCGTTTCAGCTTCACTGAAGATGGGTCTTTCTATCGCAACCATTTGTGAAATAAATCCCAAAATCACCAATATTCAGCCAAAGCGGATAAGGTGAGGCGAGTCAGTGCTAACAATCGACAAATTCTTGCCTTGAGAACACGAACGGTCAAATTCTCGCATTCCCATTATGAATTCTCCGTCTGGTCCAAGAGCGAGCATAGAACGAGGTGGATCGCCGACACACATGGCGGATTCTCCGCGTGGGCCGTGGGTGTAGACAAGGAAGCCGGTTGATGTGGCTTGAAAAGCATAGAACACGACGAACGAACCAAACAGGCTGAGGGATGCAGATAGTTGTGCCAAGCGGTACTTGAACACAGTGGGCCTCCAGTCCCTGATTTTGACAGAACTTAAGAGGTCAAAGCGGAACGGATGGAGACGCCCCAGCATGCGGCCAGCAGCGGGTTAAATAAAAAAAGCGGTTTGAGCTAGCACTTAACCGAGAGAACTCCCGTACTAATGGCATTTTGATTTGGCAGGGATCCTTCGACTACGCAGTCGCTCGCTCCGCGACCGACAACTCCGCTCAGGATGACAGATATATCATAACAATATGTAAATAATGGATATAAAATTTTGATATTATCTGTACAAGTCCTGCACAGATACGCAGAGTCAATGACTTGCCAGAAAGATCTGCACGGAATCTGCACAGGACGAGTCAAACGATGGAGGCGAATATGGCATTCGTCACCGACAAATCGGAACTCAAGCCGGGCCTGATTCTCTTCCGGCGCGGCGACGTGGAGCATCGGATGTGGTATTGCCGCATGAAGATGCCCAAGGCCGACCGTTACAAGACGGTTTCGCTCAAGACAAGCGACATCGATGTGGCGCGCGACCGCGCCTTCGATCAAGACGCAGACATCCGATTCCGCTTAAAACATGACGTTCCTGTGTTCAACCATCCCTTCCGCGAGGTGGGGAGAGAGTATCTGCTGACCCAGGAGGCGCGGGCGAAGCGCGGAGAAATCAGCGCCGCGCGGCCCAAGAAAGTCCGCGCCGTCATCGAAGGCGCTCTAGACAGATATGTAGGATCAACGCAGGTCCACCTTATCGGTGACGAACTTTGGGGCGGCTACCCGGCATGGCGGCGGGAGAACGGCGCGGGTCGTCACAAGCGCAACGGCGTTCGAGAAGTCAGCGACGACATGGCGCAAGCCTTCGCGGATAAGGAAGCCGAGCGCCGCACCAAGGTTCAGCAGACCCTCGGCATCAGGGTTTTGAGACCGATTGAAGTCAAACCTTCCGAAGAACGGGTGGTTCCTTATATCAGTGATTCCACCATCCGCTTTGAGATGTCCATCTTCGGTGCGGTGATGAATTACGCCATTAAGAAACGCTACGTTCCCACCAGCCAGCGTTTTGACGAGCGTCCGAAGCTCAAGTCCATGCGGCGCGACGAGTTCACCCTGGAGGAATACCGCAAACTCCACACTGTCGGAAGGAAGTGGATTGCTGAGGCGGATAAACCTTCCAGCGTCTGGTATCGCACCATCACCTACAACATGATCCTGATTGCGTGTAATACAGGCATGAGGCCAGTGGAGATG
Organism: Candidatus Sulfotelmatobacter sp.; assembly: GCA_049693675.1. Taxonomy (GTDB): domain Bacteria; phylum Acidobacteriota; class Terriglobia; order Terriglobales; family Acidobacteriaceae; genus Sulfotelmatobacter. The sequence continues at coordinate 36,611 of JBAVQD010000117.1, forward strand.
AAGAATCTGCGCTGGCGCGACATCATGCCCGCAAAAGACCGCGAGGGGCGTGAGATCGTTGTGCTGTTCGTGCAAGGCAAGGGCAAGTCGCGCAAGCTGGTGGCTCCCAGGAGCGTTGGAGATTATCTCGACCGCATCCGCGTTATTTCCAAAGCCACGGAACCGAACGACAGAGTATTTATCAACGTCATGGGCAAGCCTGCAAAAACCCTTTACAGCTCGCTGATTGCCGACCTTCTGAACGAGGCGAATTTGCGCGAAGGCACGCAGGGCGTTCCGCGTTCGACGTACTGCTTCCGGCATACCTATGCCACGCTCCGATTGCAGGAAGGAGTGGATGTGTATTTCCTCGCCGAGCAGATGGGAACTTCCGTCCACATGATTGAAAGCCACTATGGACACGTGAACACCATCAAGCACGCCGACCGCGTGTTGCAGGGCATGGCGGGATGGGAACTGCCACAACCGGAAGACGATACCAAGGCCAAGGCGTCAAAAGCGGCAGCGACCCGCGATCAGTCGAAAAGAGGTCAGCGCAACAAGCCGCGCTGACCTGAACCTCCCCAAGCCGTTTTTTGCCGGAGCCGCTGGCGGAGGCTGGCGCAGAGAGTTACTCGTCCCAGTGTCCGGCCCGGATTCTCCTCACTGAGATTGTTCTAATTTGCCGCTGCCCCGCTGGGGCGTTTTTAGCGGCAAATCTCCGTTGCACGTGCCGCCGCTGGCGGCTGTACTTCGTGCAGCTCCAATCTCTTAGTATCGGGGAAGGGGTCTGGTAAGGAAACGCTATGCTGCCGCTCCCTCCAATAAGAACCGGACATGACAGTTCCAAGTCATCCAGTTTCAAGCCGTGTGCAAGCCGCGCGGGACCGGAACCGGTAGACACGCCGCCCGTTGGAAAGACCTACGGGCTTCTCCCAAGAACTGTAAGACTCATTGAATCCCTCACGTCGAAGTTTGGCACCCGTGGAAACGTCCTGGCGGCGGTCGCAGGACTGCTGACAGAAGACTTGAAGGCGGGGAAAGTCTAGCGCTGCCAGTGCTAGAATGCAGGGAACTTCGGCTCTGGCCTATGCCTGAACGAATCTACTTCGACACAAATGCTTTTCGCTACTTTGGCGCTGCATTTGCAAAGACCACTTTACCTGCCGACCTCACGGCGAGAATTCTCATTTCTCCCCTTAGCGCATTTGAAGTGTTTGCACAATTGGCGGAGGCCGATGGAGACGACGTTCTGCGTCAAATTCATGCTGTTCGCAACTGGACGAACCCAAAGCACTCTGGGCTGTTACCGTGGCCCGATGACATGCTCTATGCGCTTTGGTTTAACAAGCCGCCTATTGACGACGGTTCTGCTAACAAGATGCAGGACTCATTCAACACCTGCCTAGCGGAAAATTCGGTTGCGGCCCTCAAAGCTGAGGCCGTCAAGCACAAGCAGGTAATGGATGATTTCAAGGCGAAGGCGGCGCAAGACTTCAAGAACATACTTGACGAAGCTAAGAAGGAAAAGAAAAAGTCCTTCGACATGACAGAGGCGTGGTTTGGTGGAATAGCAAAGCGAGTTCATGCTGACCCGAAATCTAAAAAGATGTCGGAGATTGTTTCCGCCTTCAGTGCGTATCACGAGTTTGAAGACTCAAAGCTCGGAGTGGCGCTTAAAACGCCGAAGTACAATCCGTTGAGCAAGACTAATCGGAACGACATTTTAGACGCAGAGCAGTTGGTTTATTTGGGCGACAAATCGCTATGCTTACTCACCTGCGACAAGGGTTTCAAGAAGCGAGTGAAGAAATCGGATCAGGTGAAGCGGCTCATCATCGTCGCACCGGAAGAGTTGATGGATGCGACGAAGGCTGAGGCGTTGCTGAGAAAGACTCTGCAATTGCACAGCAAGCCGTGAGGCGATGACGATGAGCAACGGAGAGTCTGAGTACAACAAACTGAAAGGACTCGTAGAGGCCGTAGCAAGGCTCGGCGAGAGGATGAAGACTGTGGACCTTCACGGCGCTGAAATGGCTATGAAGGCTAACGCCGGAAAGCCTCTCGACAACCGTTGAGCGTAATCCGTTCCGAATGAGAGCGACGATTCTGTCTGAATTGGAAGGAATCAGGAAGACCTTTGGATAGCGACGTATCCCGCATGACGAATGTACATACGGTGCTGTACTGTCGGCGGGTGAGAGAAATTGAACTCTTTCTTACTCTCCTGGCCGAACGAGTCTACACAGCACGGCTCTCCACAGGGGCACTAAGGGATGCCAGCGACTTCTACATTTGGCTTCTTGGATGTGCTGAACAGGCGGGTCAGTCAGCAACGATGCGGGACTCTTCGACAAGCTCACCTGAGGGGACTTTTCACTACCCTGATTCTTCTTGCAGTGCTCCTGCCAACTTTCCTTTTCGTCCTGTGCATTTGAGACTGTTCGTTCAGGCTTGCCACTCTGTAAGCCTTTTTCTTGCTTTTACCTATTTTCATAGCATCCTACTTCTTGCCCTCTACTTCTTCCGAGTCAATGTTGAAGACTGAGGTCTTTCCTTGTTCTTTGTTGTCCATGACGAGGACAACCTTGTCTTCTGAGCGGTCGGTCGGCTCGGCTTCTTCCCGATGACCTGAAAAGATCAACGCCTTGTAGGATTCGCCCGCACGAAGAAAAGGCGCAATCGCCTGAAGCCACAGAGGAGACGTGATAGTACACAGTGGCGGAGCGTACATCTGCGCTACAGCCTTCCTCCGCACGTTTGACTTTGACGACTCGAACTGCGAACTTTTCGTTCTCACTGACCTTTGCCTGGATCGCACTTATCGAATAAAACGGAAGGAAAGCGGATACGAGCAACAGCGTTGCTTTAGCAACAGACACTTGGCTGCCAGAACCGTGCATTCTGTGTGGGCCTCGAAAGGTCATCTTACAAGGAATCGGGGGATTTGGCTGGTGTCTGGGCAGGGCCATGGGCTAAACATCGCTGTACGGGCTTCCTATTGCAAGAAATAAGGGCGCAAAACGCCCTGGCCCGCTCGCCGGCAGACCTACGGGGTTTGCTGAAGAAGTCCTTTTCCGATGTCAACAAATTCTTGACAAAGACAAAGATTCTCTTTGAGGAAGTCCCCACGCTGAACGAGCGTAGCTCTGTCGAAGACTGCCGCAACAAAGTCACGATCTTTTTTCGTGTTCAGCGACGGCACTGTTTCCACGCTCAATGTTGATGCGATGGCAATAGCATTGGTGTCCCTCTGACAAAGGAAAAGGGTATGCCCCATCCTGCCACACTCTCTCACGTCGGTAGTCGTGCCACAAGCTGCGCACTGTTGCAGATTCGCCATGATGCCGACTCCCCTTACCAGCCGCCAACATCTTTGTATTTTACTTTGTGGATCTTCTGTGAGAGGTCATAGACATACAACCGTACAGACCCTCCGCTTATTTCCGCAGTATAGTTTCCGGGGCGCAGATTCGCACAGCGTCGCAATCCAGCCTGACACCAGAGAGCTACGTGACTGCCGTCCGGCATGATAGCTTGCACGTTCTCTTGAGCAATGTATCTGACGTGCGTCTGTGGCGGGGTCGCTGGTGTGGACGTTGTGGTGCAATTTGTGTTTGCATTCAGGTTAGTGGAGCCGTTGTAGCTAGTGTTATTTCCGTAGCTGGTGGCGTTCCCAGACGTATCAGCGGTCCCGTTAGTGTTGCAGGTCGTGTTCGATGTCCCGGCTCTGCCGGGTGTGGTATAGGCAAACTCTCGTGTGCTCGATTGCGAGTCCACGATTTGAATAGTCACGGTCGGTTTGTCCTTACCGAACGCCAGGACAGCGAGCGAGATAAATACCATCAAAGACAACTTTTTCATTTTCGTCTTTCCTCCCATTTGTTATTCTCTACCACGACTGAGGGGAGACAGTGTAGGTAACAGAGGGACTTGTCCGCTAGGGGCGAGCGGACGGGGATTAAGATGTCGAAACCTGTTTCTTGTCGATGACGTTTGCTTCAAGGCCCACGCTTTGCGGTTGCGGTTTAGGCGGTGCCATGCTGTCCTGAATGTCCTTAATGATGGCTTCCTGCAACCAAGGAGGTAGTCCCTTGAAGTCCTTTTCGGATTCTGCCTTGACCATGTATCCCGTCCAGTCGGCGCTGTGCTTCATCCGTTGCTCTTGTACCTCAGTTGAGGGGCGGAACACTCCACAGCCAAACGCTTGATTCTGTGCCCATGCGAGAATTCTCAGCCCGCTTCCTACTACCGAGATGCAGATTGGGCAGTCAACCGATAGACAGTGGCCGTGCCCCAAGTAAGCTCGGAGCATCAGCACTTGTTTTCCACGGGCTGCGTCCCTGCCCTCTTGACCGCTCTTGCAGAGAAATTCCAGAGCTTTGCCCTTCAGCGACTTCAGTTCTGAAAGCGACTCTCCAGCAGCGGTACTATTCTCGGTACTCTCCATAGCGTTTCTCTCAGTTTGGGTGGCTTTTCATGCTCTCCGCCCATCCTAGATTCCACCACGGCGTCAGAGAGGGGCCTAATTACCGAAGTCATTTCCGACTTCTTGGTCAGGGGTAACAACTCAGCGACCCGGACGGGATATCCCTAAGCCACACTCGAACCACACGTTTCGGAGGGATGTTATACGGTCTTGTTCTTGCTATTGTTGTCCTGGCGTTCGCCATTTGCACGACTGCGTGCAGTTCTCGATTCAGCGAAGCCGATGTCACAAGAACTGAATCAGACATCAGGACTCAGTTTGAGCGGAAGGGTTGACAGCTATGCGCTGCGCAGGAGTTCGTTAGATTAAAAGTATAAGAGGCCGAGAACCGGCAAGCCAGAACTGAAAATCGATGGTGCTTTTACCACACAGTCTTCAGGCTCGCGGTGCGGATGCGCCGGTCACGGCTGATAACCGGCACATTGAAGTAGACACCAGTTGCCGCCACCATACGGTCTGGCATGTCCGGTACTTCGGAGCGTGACACCTGCCGCATGGCTTGGACGATGGCGGCGCTAATAACGGCTTCTGTAAAAACATGCTCGGGGTCGGCCAGGGCTTGCGTCAGTTCGTCATAAGCCGACGCGGGCAGGCGGTTTTTCTCGACCAAATAAACCACCTCCGCCAAGCTTATAGTCGAAATAGCAATCTTTCGTCTTGCGGTCGCTGCGTCGTTAATAAAGGTTTCGGCGGCAGCGGACAGTCTCTTGTCGTCGAATAAATGCCAAAGGGCCGTGTGCGTATCGGCAACGCCAGCAATTATCAAAAAGTCTCACCGAAGTGTTGGAACATATCGACGCGGTTGGCGTCGATTTCCTCTGCCGATGGAGCCTCTCCATATTTGGCGAACATGCCACGCCCCGTTTTGAACGGAACACCCGATGATTGGCCTTCGAGCGCGGACGCGAGATCACGTTCAAGAACCTCGCAAACATAACCGGCGGGGGAAACGCCATGTGCGTTGGCCTGGACCTTCAAGGCCGATTCAAGCTTCTCTGGAAGTTCGATCATCATGGCTGATTTCCTTTCTCCATTACCAATTGTAGCGATTTCCACGGCGTGGTCAAACACTGATCACAGGCCCCGAATATTGGCCTCTCCTCCGTTTTCCCAGCTTCTCCGTCTTCGCTCAACCTGAACCAAACACCTTCCCATTCGGTGTTCTTGGCCGAAGTCGTCTTCCTTTCATTTTTTTCTCCACTCAACCCGCGCCTAACAAGACCGGCGTTATTCCAGCGGTGCTCCCTGTCAAGGGTCTGCGATGAACGCGATGAGGCCGCGCCCTTGACATGTCCGCGCCGCTGAACGCCTTCAGAACCGTCGCGGGTTTCGCGAAGAAAAAAATTGTTTTTGAAGGAGAATACGATGCAAGACACCACCGAAAGAAAAGACGTTTACAACCGTATCACCGCGCAGATCGTCGAACATTTAGAAAAGGGCGTCCGCCCGTGGATACGTCCCTGGAATGCCGAACACGCCGCCGGAAGGATTACACGTCCACTGCGTCACAACGGCCAGCCCTACTCAGGTATCAATATCCTGTCCCTCTGGATGTCCGCTTTGTCCCAGAACTTTACCGCGCCAATCTGGATGACCTTCCGCCAGGCCAGCGAGTTAGACGCCCATGTCCGCAAGGGCGAGAAAGGCTCGCTTGTGGTCTATGCCAACGCCATCACCCGCACCGAGCATGACGACAAGACCGGCGAAGATACAGAGCGCGAAATCCCTTTCATGAAAGGCTATACGGTTTTCAACGTCGAACAGATCGAAGGCTTGCCGGAAATCTACTATGCGAAAGCCACTCCTAGCCGTGATCCCGTGTCGCGCATTGAACATGCGGAGGCGTTTTTTGCCAGTCTGGGAGCAACGATCAAGCACGGCGGAAATCGCGCATATTACGCGCAGGAGTTAGATTACGTGCAGATGCCGCCCTTTGAAGCCTTCCGCGATGCTGAAAGTTACTACGCCACTCTTGCTCACGAAGTCACACATTGGACGAAGCACCCGCAGCGCCTCGACCGCGATTTTGGCCGCAAGCAATGGGGCGATGAAGGTTACAGCCGCGAGGAGCTTGTTGCCGAGCTTGGCTCCGCCTTCCTGTGTGCCGATCTTGAATTGCAGCAGGAGGCACGGGAAGAAAACGCCGCGTACGTCGCCACTTGGTTGGAAACTCTCAAGAACGACAACCGCGCCATTTTCACGGCAGCCGCCCATGCCCAACGAGCCGCCGATTACCTCAACCATAAAGCCGCCGTGCAGGTCTCTGAGACCTGCGGGCCTGATCCTATTCCCCTGCTGGGCAGTGATGACCACAGCAACGTTTCTTCATCATCCCCGCTACCTGCCTCAACTCTCAGACGGGCTTCCGCTATTTCAAACGCAAGGGCTGAACTATCGGACGGCGGTACAGCCCCAATTTCCAGCGAACCATGAGTAGCCGCAACGGGAAAGATTCCCACAGCCAAGCCCAATGCCAGAAGGATTCCGTGCGTGTCCGATCTAGCCATTCAATCTGCTTCACTACAGATGCCAATGCTGTGCTTACAGCACTGGGATCAATGGGAGTTTCGGTTGACACGATGGTCGTGTTCAACACCCAAGATTCGTACCACCGGGGACTCAGCACTGAGAGCCATTGTTCGCACAGGTGGTTCCAGTCGTCGTAGGCATAAGCCAACTCGGGGTGCTCCGACATGGAATCGTCTTGCTTGTATCTCGCGAAATGAAGCCGTAGCTGGACGCCTTGTTGGTGAAGTTCCCGCAGATGCGAAGCGTTATTGTGCTCCCGCAATCGCAGTGTCATATTGGCGTCGAACCACGTCTTGAAGAAGGTACCAATCACCGCACCCAATGCCAACTTCGTCGTCGTATCGGCGATCCACGATAGCGTAGTCATCATCCCTCCGGCCAAGCGAACTTAGTCCCCGCCGAGGCGGTGCGGACGACGCCGTCCGGCAATCTATAGATGTAATCGGACAGAGCACGCCCGGTCTCGACTTCTACGTCGAAGCGGTGCTGTTTGCCGAAGCACTTGTGTGCAGTACGCCCAAGTTTTGTTCTCCACGGCACATCGCCTTCGCAATCGCACGTGGGGTCTTTACAGAAACCGTGTAGTGGGCGAGCCGGAGCACCGCACTCGGGGCAGTGATGACCGCAACAACGTTTTTTCATCACCCTCACTACCTTGCCTTGCTGTGGGCGACATTATAAAACCCCGATGCTGTGATGGCTACAATTAGACCGCCCGCTGGCTAGAATTGTTTGAGAACATAGTGTGGGGAGTACAATTTGACGCACCCTGAGGGACACCGTGACAACGATCCGTGGATACGACGAGAAACGGATGCCAGATGTAACGCTGCACTCAATCAACAACCTGATGATTACGGTGACCCCGAACGAAGATTGGGAACCGGGCGAATACTTTTGACCTGGAACGCAATGGGCAGCGTTGGGTACGATTTGGGGATCAAGTAGGGGTTTAGTGAGGCAATGATTCTTCGCGATTATTTTCAGCCTGTCGGGCAACAGCGGGCCTTGGAGCAATACGGTAAATTTGCATGTGCCAAGGACTGGAGCATCGAAGAGAAGATCAGACTGTATAACGCATCGAACCGGGCATTTAATCCTGCGACGCCCGATCCAAATGCTTTTGACGAGGTATACAACATCCTGCGTGGTTGGCAAGTGTTCCGGGGGGCTGCCGTCAATCTGTGCTGGCCCCCGCAGAGGATTTTCGACACGATCAGGAACGAGTTCTCTGAATTCGCATGGGGCGGCTCTGTGGCTTTGCCGAACTTCGCTGCCTGTGGAAAAGAAGACGACCTCTTACTCAAGCTGCCAAAGATGCGGGAGATTAAGCCTAACCAGCAATATCCGGTCGTAGCTGTTTCAAAGTTCCTTCACGCCTATAATCCGTCGTTGTTTCCGATCTACGATAACGAGGTAATTTGGGAGCAGATGTTCAAGCGTTTCAAGAATGAGTTCAGGGAATTCTGCCGGACATCGAACCTTGTGTACGATATCGGATTTACACCGTTGTTCCTTAGAAATTACGTGTCATGGGCCAGTTCCATATCAGCCTCAGCACATCCGAAGTTCATGGAAACCTTTGTGGACTGGCTGATCAAACAGCCGGGCGGTCAATTGGCCCGCAACTTCGACGCTTTGACCCTGTATGCCACAGCGTTCGAGTTTACCGCTATTGGTGCAGCCAAAGCTGAGGGCTCCTGACTGCTCTGCTGTATACTTCCAGGCATGGATACCCACCAGGTTCTTCAAGCTGTCAAAGCTGAAATTTCCCGTTTACAAAAGGTCGTCGATCTTCTTGAGGGATCAACCCCATCACCGAAGGCAGCAGCCGCTCCCCGCAAACTTAAAGGACACAAGTGGACGGCAGCACAGCGAAGGGCAATGAGCGACTTGCAAAAGGCTCGTTGGGCTAAGAAAAAGAAGCGGCAATAAGGATAGCGAAGGTAAGTCTGGGAGGTTACCTATTCAGAGAAGGAGGCGACGGAAGCGCAAACTTGACCATCGGCGGCGGGGGCACATAGAGCATGGTCTTGACGGCTGCAATCGAATCTCCGGCAGTGCCGACAGCTAGAACCACTGTAAGAGCAATGAGGACGAAGGTGAGTTTTTCAAGTCTGCTTGCCAAGTTAACAGATTTGGTGAGTAGCACTGCTGAATTGTATTGAAGTTGCGCTGCTCTAAGTGTGGCGTGAATAACCGGAAGCATGATGTCGTTGGAATGACTGAGGTCCATCTCGATCAAAGTGAGTATGCCTTCTTCTTTGTTGACATGACCATCCTTTATTTGGGCGAGAAGGTCGGCCTTTTCCGTGTTGAGCTTCGTCCGTGCCTCTCGTGTCGTTATTACAAGAGAGTCTAGCTCACGGCCGAAATCAGTAGGATCGATCATCACACAAATCTACTCCGCAGGTTCCCTTCGGGTTATGGTCCCTTGGCTCGTTCCGAATTGAAACATTCCTTTGGTAATCCGGTAATCCCGGGGATTCTGATTGTGTGACGCCGCTTAAGAGTCTCTAGGGGAACATTTGCACATCTGCCAGCGGCACGGGGAGACGCCAGTGAACATAGTACAAAACAGAATGGAAGCCGGACGAGAGCTACGCAAAGCAGAAAAGACGCTGAGGAATTTCGAGATTGTATCCGAGAGTCTTAGCAGCGAGATTGCGCGACTGCACGCACCGGGACTGAAGTCGGCCCGTGCCAACGTGGAAATCGCTAAGAAGAGGGTCGCTCGTGCAAAAGAGTTGGTTAGGATTCACATCAAGCTCCTCAAGGTGAAGGCAAAGGCTGCGAAGAAACACTGAACTTCCGGCCTCAGCGGTTTCCCACGATCCATCGCGGATGGTAGACGATTGTCACGTACCCCAAAGCACCGCATGCTACGCCAAAGACCATCAATGCGTAGCTGCGAACAAGCATCGTCGGCACTACGTTGAGGAGCAACGCTATAACGCCGCAAATGTACCTCGTCCTCATTGGCACATTCTTGTCCCGAAGATATCTGCCTACCCTCGCACAAACAAAGAGGTAGACCAACACCGAGATCACAATCATTAACATTTAGAGTGAGAGGCCGCTCCTGTCCTTTTCTACAGTCTGTCCAGACTTACAATTTGACCAGTCGGGTGCGGGTGAAGGACCGCCCAAAGGCCCAAGCATCATCTCTAGCGTGACGCCTCGCTCAGCCTCGGCTTTCACCTGCCTAGCACCTAACAGGCTGCTGAAAAATTGATTCGCAGCGGGTTTTTCTTTCGATTTCTCATCGTTGCTTATGCCGAAAGACTCTATTCCGGATGACTCGAAGCTCAGTCAGGCACACGTCCGCCCCGACTTACACCGCCGGAACTGCGGCGGCCAGGTTTCGCATGCGCACCAGATTGTAGGCGGCGCAGGCGAGAGTAAAGATCCAGTGCACTTTACCAACCCCACGATGCCGAACCTTCCGCATGAGCGCGATCGTCTTCAGCCAGCCAAAGCATTCTTCGATCCGCTTCCTCTTCTTCTGGCTGATGGCGTAGCCCGAGTGCCGCGTGGTGCGGGCATCGATCGCGCTGCCGCCGCGCCGTCCCAGGTTCTGCGCCACATGCGGCGTCACCCGCAGATGGCGGCACTCCTCCACAAACCCGAACGTGTCGAACCCTTTGTCGCCGCCCACCGTCAGCGGTTGCATACCGGGAAGCCTCTCCATCATGATCAGCGCCGCATCGCGTTCCGCCGTCCCGTTCGCCTGGAAGACTTCCGCGTCCACGATCAGTCCGTTGCGGTTCTCCACCAACAGATTTCCGCTATAACTCAACCGGGACTCTTTCCCTGCGCTCTTGCGTGCCAGCAAAGAGTCGGGATCGGTCTTGGACTCGTGGGTTTCGTTCGAGCGCTTCTGCCCGTGAAAGTTCACCGTGGGATTACCGGGATCGTCCGGCGGAGGCGTCGGCTTGCCCTGTTTGGGTTGAAAGCTCTTCAGACTCGCCCAGGCTTCCAGCAGCGTGCCGTCCACCGTGAAATGCTCGTCCGAGGTCAGCCCCTTTCCCCGCGCTTGCGCTACCACGCGCGCCAGAAACTCCTGGGCCACATCCGCCACCAGCAAGCGGTCGCGGTTCTTGGTGAACACGGTCGCGTCCCAGACGGCATCGTCCGCGTTCAGCCCCACAAACCAGCGGAACAGAAGGTTGTAATCCATCTCTTCCATCAGCAAGCGTTCGCTGCGGATCGAGTACAGCATCTGCAACAACTGGGCCCGCAACAGCTTCTCCGGCGCAATCGACGGACGTCCCACGGTAGCGTACATGCCGTCGAACCGCCGCGACAACTGGCTGAGCACTTCGTCCACCATGGCCCTGATAGCACGCAGCGGATGATCCTTCCGCACCCGCGCTTCCGGCGACAGATAACTGAAGATGTGATTCTGCTGCTGATCGTCTCCGCGCATGCCTTCTGGTATCACAGTCGGCTGTGGATTAGGAGTAGTTTTTCAGCAGCCTGCTAAATGCTTCCGCCTCCTCAGGCGTGTTCGCGACGATCATGTATTCATCGTTCGTTTCCGCGTTCGTCAGGTAGGCGGCAAATTGCTTGATCATGTTGACAGTTCTCCTTCGCCATTCGTACGCCCAGTGCGTCGAGCCTGTCAAGCTGAGGCGCGGGACCTCACAATCCCCTCGAATCCGCGAAAATTACTCCGGCAATTGGAGCCGGGACTGCGCGCTAGAGAACTGTTGTGTAATAGGGATGGCTGGATCGCCAACTGTCCAGACTTCAGTGAAGACCCTGTGCTTGTCTAGGGACCGCTCCTCACCGAGCGGTTTGGACCGCATTGGAATAATTCAATCTCCAAAAACATGGCAAAAACACGGTGCGTGATTTGTAACCGATTACGCTGTTCTAGCTCTCTACATTGATGCAATCGTGGTCATCGTGATGCGGAACTGCCTGATTGCACTGCCATCCCGAAACTTGGCGTAGCCGTCAACATTGACCATCTCGCCCTTCTCAAATGTTGCCAACTCTTGCAACGAAAATTTCTTATCGAGCATTTTCGCAGCGACTTCCATCGGTTCGATCATCATCGGCTCACTGCTCTCGCAGTCGAGAACTGTGGTTTTGTTATTGCGTAGAGCGACGTGCACGAAGATCAATTCGCTTGCTTTCGTGGTGAGGAGTTGAAGGTTTATTATCACGCGCCCAATGCTGGGAGTCAGGGACACGAGCAACCCCGGTGAAGAGAAAAATACCTCTAACTTCGCTTGTTCCTCTTTAGTGGCTGGTCGAGACCATCGGACCACGCCGGACATCCACAACATTCCCATCACGCCCATAAGCACTAGAAATATGTTCAAGGCGGTGCCAAATGCGGCATTGACTATCCGTGAGACGCCAACACTGATAAGACCCGCAGAGATTGCTGCCCCAACGAAATACCGCGCCAATTCCCAAAGGGCGTGGCTCGTGAGCCATTCCAGTCCGCGCTTGTGCAGGGGCATATTATCCATGATCTATGAGGCAGCGGGCTTCTTGGTCAGCGTGAAGTTCTGCATAAGCTCCTGATGCCCCAAGTGATTCCCACCAGCAAAATCATGCCCCCCGCTCCCAAACCCAAGCCTTTCCTCTGTGCCGCGATCTGTGCTTGAATGGCAGCCGTGGAGTCGGCTTGCATCTGATCTTGCATCGTCTTGATCTGCCCTTCCAGATCAGTTATCTGCCCCTGTTGGTCATTGGTGAGCTTTGTAAGATCGTCAATCTGTTGTTGCAGCGGTGCCGTCGCCTGTTCCGAAGCTAGTTCCTTCTGACGGTCAACGTATATTTGGATTTGCTCGCGTGTCCGCTGAGCAAGGGCTTGGTTGTAATTTCTCCACAGGTCGGCGCACGAACCGCTCGGTAGAATTGGTGTGCAAGTGGGTCTCGGGGGAACTTGAGTGAGTTGAGCGGTTGCCAGTGGCGCGGCAAACAGCAGCAATAGGGCAAATCTGTTCATAAAACCTGCTAAAATCGGAGCAATGTTTTCGATGGTAAAAGGATGGCTTTGGGGCACGATAGTGGCTGTGTTGGTTCGTGATTCTTTTCTTTAAGGTGCTGTCCCACGGGATTTGAGTATGAGAACCGTAAGAAGCCGCGCACATTTAGCGGAACTGATTCGGCTCGGGGACGGGTTTGTCTTCAATTAGCCCCCTGCTTCTAGGTATATCGGTTGTAACCTGCCTTGCCACCTTTAACGAGACTTCCTAGCAAATGTTCGTTGCGCAGGAAGCCTCGCGGGAATTGAGTCACTGGCGGGGGCAGATATCGGTAGCACCATCTGGTCTCGTGGACGACGGGACTTCCATCCGCATTCTTGGACAGGGTATCGGTGTACAAGAGCCTGCCAAACGCAAAAAATATCAGCTTGGCCTCGATTATTCGCTTCCATCGGTCGGCATCGGAATGAAGCTCGGAAAGCGGATACTGGTAAATGCGGAGCGGCTGCTGATCTGGGAAAGCAAGCAACGGATGAGCGATCCTAGTTCCGTGGTCGCCGTAGGATGGCTCGCCGGGCAAACTATCCTCGTTAGGATGAATCGTGTAACCCGCCCACTGGGAAATAATGTTCGCTGTAGTTCTTCCGCGAATAATAGCCGCGACAAAGATGCCCTCTTCTTCCTTCGTTTGAGCATCTGTGACAATCCATGGTCGTTCGGCGCTAATAGCGGATTCGGCGTTCAACCAAGCGGCATCGGCACTTTTTCTCGCCTGCGTGATGAGGCTATCGGTCTGCCTTCCGGCAATTTCCATTTGGGCCACTTGGCCCTGCATCACTTTCAACTGGCCCTGCATTGCCTCGCGTTGCGCTTTCATTTCACCGAGGGTTTTGAACGCAGCCTTAACTCCCAAAGCCCCAACCAATATCAGAATGCCAGTAAAAGCTATGTAGAGTTTATCCAGCCGGTCCTTCGTTACAGACACGGGGGGAAGTTCGCGGACGACTATGGGGTTTTGTGTATTTTCGGTTGCTGGGCGGTGACCGCCGTTTTGGTCTGGATTGGCCGTGATCGGCTCGACGATGGCTTGCGGTTGCTGGGATGGACTTTGACTACTACCGGAGTCGCGTTTGACGTTCTTGGCTGCACCATTGCTTGGGTCGACTGTCTTCCGTGGGGCTGGTGTGGATGTCTGCATGACGGCCAAGAGCATAGCCAGCACGAATATCTTCATGGCGGAACAATTGTACTAGCCTACAAAGCTGAGAAATTCGTATACTTTTCCGCATGAGTCTTGAGTGCTTTGTGGGAGAAAGTGAGGACCTGATGGTTAAGAGGATTTGCGGCAGGGGTCACCCATACACGGTTACTGAAGGCGTTGTGTACCATTCGGTTCTGGATGGCCGCCTTGTCCCACCGTGTTCTGAATGTGGATACTTGGTGCACGTTGCACGCCGCTATGGATTTGAACTCATTCAACTCCCATGGCGATGGACCCTCTCTGCCTCACGTGTAAAAGAAGCAGCTTCGCTGCTTGGCCATTTAGGTCGGTCCCAGGATCACTGTTCTGACATAGGTGGATTTGAACAGTTTGCTCGCTCGGCTGAGATTGTTCTTTCATCACATTCTCCGAGCGGACTGCCGGGGAGCGAAGAGGTTAACATAGTGGAAGTTCTTCCGAGAGACGAGCCGCGAACAAAGACCTCGCCTGCTAGTAGCCGCCCCTTATAGAAAGGCCGCCCTAACTCAAAAATGAACAAAAAAGATTTGGCAATGCCGGGAATCTCGATAGGTTCGGGGCTGGCGATGATCCTGTCTTTCCAGCTAAACCATTCCGTGTTCTGGGCGATCATCCACGCGGTGTGCTCATGGTTCTACGTTGCCTATCGGGTGTGGAAGGGGAATTACTGATGGACATGAAGCCTCAAGAGGCGCGAAGCCTGCTGAACAAATGGCGCGACGAATCCCGCGCCATACACTGCATCGTGAAATTCGACAAAGGGAACACTCAACTTCTCGGGCGGATAACTCAACTCACCGACGATCAGCTCACAATCAGCGGACAAGGAACCAAAATCTCGCTCGGAGAAATGTTCTCAGCCTCGCTGTCCTTGAGCGGGGCCGACTATGATTACATCGACGGGCGTCATTCCCCGGCACAGTTCATCAATGTACAAAACTACGATGCGCTGCTTACCCTCGCCTATCGAAACAGCAATACCTCGGTCGGCATCAGCGTCCTGCCGTCTGTCGAAGACCTGATTCAAAAGTGATTGTTCTGACAATGGATGCAGCGGCTACTTGAGCATCGTCCTCTTTCACCCACTCAATACCGCCAAACGTCCGTAATCTAGCTAGTGGGTCCGGCGCGGCCCGTCTGATAATTAAAAGCTCCCCGAAGACATTGGAGGTTTGCTTTAAAGAGACTCGGGCTATTGCTAGTGCTCATAGCGTCGTTGTCATTCGCACAGACAGCGCCTGCCGTTCAAGCTACGACCGCACAGCCGCCAGCGAAAGACGCGCTACGACTGGTCGGCAACGGGGTACGGTGGACGAGTCTTGAAGATAGTACGAAGGACACTTTTGTTGATGGATACGTCATGGCGATGATTCGCGTCAACCATATGGTTGCGGCTCAGTGCGCAAGCGATATGAAGAATCTCCACCCCGGTGCTCAGTTCGATGCGGAAATGAACGCAGCTATGGCGCTATGCGTGAACGCTGAGTTCTTTGATTTTAGTATCGATGAACGTCTTGACAGGCAGAAGGTGAAGAACGGTGTCGATGACTTCTACAAGGACTCCCAGAACTCTCGTATCCCGATAGACTACGCGATGGCATACGTCAAGGACACCCTGAAAGGTAAGAGGGCTCCCCGGGAACTGGAAGATGAATTGAAGGGTTGGCGCAGTACCCTGAGCAAGTGAGAGACTCAAACAGTCGTGCCCTTGCCCCAATCCCGAGCGATAGTCAGCGGAATGACTCCCGGTGAATCCGCTGAACTGGTCGAACGTTTGCATCTCGCGGACATGACGCCCGGAGCGTTCTTTGCCGTGTCGTAGATGCGATAGGTCATCTTGCCGATTGCAACCGTCATTTCCGGTAGCAGCTCGTATTCACATTCGTATTCACCAAGGAGATCGGTAATCATACAATGTGATTTTCATGCTCCTAATCGTGCCAAGCCCCATTTGGTGGGCACAACAAGTAATTAGCCGACATCCATGTAAGTCTTCTGTCAAGGAAAAACACGGGTGCTCAGGCGCGCTCGGGAGAGCGCGCATTTTTCGGATGCAGAACCGCTCAGCTCGCATTTTGCCTCTCGGCGGTGGTTCCTGCCT
>JBAVQD010000118.1:0-63793 GCA_049693675.1 Candidatus Sulfotelmatobacter sp.
GATCCCATCTGTAACTTGCCGGGAAGTGTCCATCTCCGCTCCAAGTGGACACCTATCCGAAGTGTCCACTTCGGAAGAATGACTCCCTGCTATCCCACTGTCCAGACGGTGACAACCGTACGCTTACCTATTACCTCACCCGTATTGGCCAGAAAGACTGGGCCGCCGCTATTTCCAGGGACAAATAGGAAGTTAACTTCGACCAGCGGGACATTCGGCACGGTCGGGATCGGGGTGGCCACATAGTGGGCGCTCACTGTTCCTCGGCCGATACGGTATATCAACCCGTTCATTGATAATTGGCCGGTGGGCGTCGCCGACAGCTGCGCTATGGGATAACCGGCAACTCCGATGTCTTGGCCTTCGTAGACATGGTTAAAACTAAGAACCGCATAAGGTCTAGCCGCATCGCGTGGAACTCTTAGCACCGCGAGATCGAATTGAGGGAACAGGTTCAAATCGCTCCCTACTTGCGGGTTCTTAACTGTGATTACGCGGGGCTGCGTATTGATACCCATGTTCGCAACAAGCAGATAATCATCTCCTTGTTGGTGTGGATCAGCCGCTTCATTCACAACGTGATGACACGTTAAGAAAATATTCGGCGATATAAAGAAGCCGGTTCCTTTTACGGCCCCATTGAATCCTGGTTTCCCGTTTGCGACAGTTGGCCGCTGCCGAATGACGCTGTAAACAACGTGTCGCATATCATGCGCGACTTTAAAGAAATCGCGGGGGGTAGTCTTTAGTTTGCCTTGAGGGACATTCATTGGAGATTTGTTACCTTTCAATTGACTGTGATAATGCGCTAAAATGGCGGAGCGCGGGGGATCGGACCCCGCTCCAATGAAGGAACTGCGGCTTATAAGGCCGCTCCTAGCGCCAACTAGACGCCCTCCGGTCGGGGCAAATATGAGCGGATCACCGCGGCCCTAAACCAGCTTCCCCCCAAAGGCTTCTGGCTTCGGGCCTTTCCGTTATCGCCGATTCCACGGTGAACCTATGGATGGAATCAGGCTAATAGTCTTCTAATCATTTTCCTCCCGCTTGTGCCTTTTGCGGAACCACGCTGTAGTCGCGCAATTTGTCTAGCAACTCAAACACGAAGGTCCGATCTTCGGAACCCAGGTCGAAGAATTTTACGGATGCGCTCAATGTCAGCGTTCCTCCGCTGCGTAGTTCAATTGTTTTAGCTTCTCCCGCTTGCTGGATTAAATCTTCATTTTCCATTTCTTCCGGTTCATTATCTCCTTCATCGCGGCGGCGGCGGCGCGTTCCAGATGTCCGAACACGCACTTGCGACTGAAGAAACGCCGAAAGGGGCATGCCGACAGCCTTGGCAGCTTGCAGAAAAAACGTGATGCACTTGCGTTTTGTGTCGCCCTCAACTCCGAAGACTTTTTCAAAATACTCACTAATAAGGGCTTCCGTCATGGTGGCAAGATTGTGCTTGATGACGCCCGCATATTTTTCTTCTAGAATCGCCTTGACGCTGTCAGTAGGCTTGTCACGATGCTCAACAAGATAGCGGAGCGTATCAGTGGGCTTGTTCTGATCATCGATCAAGCCAAGGAATCGATAGGCTCCCATGATGAGGCTCTGAATGCTACCAGTTTGATTCTTCCAAATTCCTCGATCAATGCGCGGTGGCACCCCCTCTGCGAATTTGTCGAGTGAACTGATAAATGTCCGATAGGGAAGGTAAGGTGGCGTTAGCTTGTTATTTGATTCGTCAGGCATTGACATGTCCTCCAATGGCAACGAATAGTATGGTAAGGTATTGTTTGCCTCGTGTCAAGTATGAAATGTTACAATACTTTTAGGTTTGCCTAATCTCCGCTTATCGCAGGTGGCAAAGGCACCAAGGACAGCGGGTTGAGACTACGGAAGCCTTTGCAGATCCACAAGTTAAATCGGTTGTGGCTTGGGAGGAAACCGGAACAGACGGGACGTTGCCCATTTTCCCTAGTCTCCAATCAGCGTACTCAAATGAGTAGCGAACGGAGACGATGACTGGCTCCCGTCCCCTGTGACATCCACCCTTGCCATCCACAACCCCACCATCCGATCATGGTTCAGGCGAAAACAAAGGCACAGACCGACCCAAACTATCCCGGTGCCTAACTCCTTTATTCGACGGATTATGACCTCTAAGTTGTGTATCCGACGTATTTTGCAAGGAATTTCTTGCTAACTCCATGAATCCAACGAATGAGGGGGAGCGGGGAGGGTATATCCCGTTACCGAAAAGTAAAGCCCTCCTCGGGCATGCGGGAGGGCCATAACTCAGTGCAGACGACGCCTACTTCGCTCCGAGCTTCTCGAAGAACAAGCAGATCGTCTCGATCCCATGATGGAAGTTCGGGATATGGAATTTCTCGTTCGGAGCGTGCAGGTTGTCGTCAGGCAGCCCGAAGCCCATCATCACGCTGGGAATCTTCAACGCCTGGTAGAAATCGTTGACGATCGGAATCGAGCCGCCGCTGCGAATGAATACGGTTTCTTTCTTGAACGTATCGTGCAGCGCCTCGGTGGCAGCCTTGATGTAAGGATTATTCGTCCCGATCACGCACGCCGGCCCTTTGCTCCATACTTTAATTTTCGTCTCGATGCCCTTGGGCGTGAGCTTCTTCACGAAGTTCGTGTAACGCTTCAGGATGTCGTCCGGATCCTGGTTCGGCACCAGCCGCATGGAAACCTTCGCCGCAGCTTTTGCCGGAATCACGGTCTTCGCTCCGGCCGCGGTAAATCCGCCGGGCATGCCATGAACCTCCAGCGTGGGACGCGCCCAGGTGCGGTAAAGAACGGAGTAGCCCGGTTCGCCGGTAAGGCTTTTCGATCCAACTTCGGTTTTTCGGTACGTCTCTTCATGGAAGGGAAGGCGCTTCCAGGCCTTGAGTTCGTCCTTGCTCGGAGCCTTCACACCCTTGTAGAAGCCCGGAATCAGGACGTGGCCTTTCGCATCCTTCAACTTGCTGATGATTTCGATCAGCGCAAAGAAAGGATTTGGCGCCGCGCCCCCGTACACCCCCGAATGCAAATCAACCTTTGCGCCGTAAGCTTCGATTTCCGTATAGACCAGCCCGCGCAAGCCTACGCACAAAGTAGGAAGGTTCGGCGCAAACAATTCCGTGTCACAGACCAGCGCAAAATCAGCCTTCAACTTGGCCTTTTGCTTGCGCACATATTCAGTGATGGACTCCCCGCCAACTTCTTCCTCGCCTTCAAAAATAACTTTCACATTGATCGGCAGCGTGCCGTTGCCCGACTTCATCAGCGACTCGAGCGCTTTCACTTCCATCCACAGCTGGCCCTTATCGTCGACCGCTCCCCGCGCATAGATATTGTTGTTGCGTTCCGTGGGATCAAAAGGAGGAGTCTTCCATTCGTCGAGCGGGTCAGGCGGTTGCACATCGTAATGCGCGTAACAAAGAGCGGTGGGCTTGCCCGGCGCGTGCAGCCAGTCGGCATAGACTAGCGGATGACCTTTAGTCGGAATGACCTCAACATTTTCCATGCCGATGCGGCGCAGATC
The DNA here is from genome assembly GCA_049693675.1 of Candidatus Sulfotelmatobacter sp. Classification (GTDB taxonomy): domain Bacteria; phylum Acidobacteriota; class Terriglobia; order Terriglobales; family Acidobacteriaceae; genus Sulfotelmatobacter. The sequence goes on from JBAVQD010000118.1 coordinate 3,536, forward strand.
GCTGGCGACAAATTCTGCCGCTTTTTGCACGTCAGATTTGTGTTCGTCAAGCGTGCTTACGCTGGGAATGCGAAGCAGATCTTTCAGTTCGCTCAGGAAACGCTGCTGATTATTGCGGGCAAAATCCACTGCCGGGGAAGCCATAAAGATCCTTTCTCGTTGCACAGCACGGTCGAGGAAAATTTAATGTTGCGGAAAACGCTTCAGTATACCGGAAGGAATCGGCCAAAATCAGCGGCTCATTCCGCCTTCGAGACAAAGTTGCTAAAACGGTCTGGGGAAAACGCAGCAAGATCGTAATCCGGATTCCGTCCCTCGATCACCTGCCCCATCAGTCGAGCAGTAATCGGAGCGAGAAGAATACCGTCGCGAAAGTGGCCGGTTGCCACGTAGTAGCCGGGCATCGAAGTTGCACCTAGAATCGGCAAGGCATCAGGCGTTCCCGGACGCAACCCCGCCCAGTCTTCGAGAATTTTCGCGTTCCGCAGTTCTGGCACGAGAGCGATTGCAGCGCGGTGCAGACGTTGAATGGCGGCGACGTCGGTACGTTTGTCGAACCCCGCTTCTTCGACCGTCGTGCCGACGATGATTCGTCCGTCGCTGCGCGGGATCAGATAAACCTCAGAAGTGCGGATCACATGTTTCAGCAAAGTACGTGATGGCGCGGCTAGGCAAAGCATCTGTCCTTTCACCGGACGGGTAGGAAAAGCGTAAGGCGCAATTTGTCCCGACCATGCTCCGGCACAGTTAACCACCCTCGCGGCTCGAAAAGTGGTCTTCGTCGTGGTTACGCTTAAAACGCCGCCATCCGCGTGATTCACTGAGGCCACCGGATCGCCCGAGGAAAAATCGACGCCGCGATGTTCGGCGGCTTTGATGGCGGCGGCAGTGAGCGCGCGGGGATCGACGCTGCGCTCTTTGACGTAGTAGAACGCCGGATGCATTGCTTCCACCGCCATCTCCGATTCCAGTGGATCGAGTTCTTCCTTGAGGTCGAACTCCTGATCAAGCGTCAGCTTCACCATGGCAGGTTCCAAATCGCTCAAATCTGCTGGATGCAGGCCCGCGCTCGCCAATCCCGGATGGCGAATATGTCTTCCGGACAGAGAGAGAATGGTTCCCTGGTCCCTGAGATCGACTTTCATTCCCGATTCCACTTCCAACTCATGCACGAACTCGGGATACATGCAGACGCTGGCCGTGGCCAACGCCTGTAGACCGGGCGCAGTTTCAATGCTGCAATCCACCAGCATCCCGCCGGCGGCGTAAGAGGCTTCTCGACCGGGTTCTGCCCGTTCGACCAGGAGAACAGTCGCTCCCTTCTTGCGGAGCTCCAGGGAAAGCGAGAGACCTATAATGCCGCCGCCAATAATAATCACGTCCCAATTCTTCACGTCTACATTGTAAAAGACTTGGAACGGTAAGCTGCCTTGTCAATGTCCTCTCAGTAACAACAGCCCCTGAGTTCCAAGGTCGTTACTTTCGTTACTCCGTACGAGCCGTTGATTGCGTTTCTTCGACCTATAATCCGGTCAAACACATATTGCGAAGTTCATTCTTCTTTCTTACTGCAAGCGGCAATAGCCGCGATTTATGGGAGACATCACGTTGAAGGTGAAGCGGAGCGACAATCCGGGCGAGCACCTCGTTGCCGCATCAACGTGGATCTATAATCCCTGGCTCGATCTGATCGTCGGGTGCGGCGCCTGGTCGGCACCGTTATTGCTGATCTCTTATCTGTCGGTCGCTTCCAGTGTTCGCGCCTGGTCGATCATCTTTTACATTCTCGCGTTTTTCTTTAACTACCCGCACTACATGGCAACAATCTATCGTGCCTACCATCGGCCCGAAGACTTCCAAAAATACCGCATCTTCACCGTGCATATTACGGCGCTGATCGCCCTCACGCTGATTTTGTCGCACTCCTGGGCGCGGGTTCTGCCGTGGATCTTCACAATCTATTTGACCTGGAGCCCGTGGCACTACAGCGGACAAAATTACGGCCTGTTCATGATGTTCGCTCGCCGCGCCGGAGCAAAGCCGAGCGATGCGACGCGCCGGGCACTGTATGGCGCTTTTATTGTTTCCTATTTGATCCTGTTCCTGGGCTTTCACACCGGAGCTTCTTCCGATCCTCTCTTCATCTCCATCGGAATTCCCGCTGCGGTGAGCCGGTTGGAGCAACTCCTCCTGGCACTCGCGTTTCTGGCTTTGGCAGCCTTCGGACTTTTGCGCCTGAGTCGGGACACGGGCTGGCGAAAGTTACTGCCCTCGCTCACTCTGTTCTCTTCGCAGTTCCTTTGGTTTCTGCTGCCGGCGGGTATTTCCTTAATGAAAGGTTGGGAGGTCCCACAGAGCCGCTACAGCACGGGAGTGCTGGCGGTTATGCATTCCGCACAATATCTTTGGATTACGAGCTACTATGCGCGACGCGAGGCCGCGGGCGAGAATCGCCGCAATTGGCATGCGTGGGCTTACTTCGGCGTGCTGCTGGCCGGTGGAATCGCACTCTTCGTCCCCGGGCCGTGGCTCGCAAGCCGTTTGTTCCATCATGACTTCACTACCAGCTTTCTCATCTTCACTGCGCTGATAAACATTCACCACTTTATTTTGGACGGGGCCATCTGGAAGCTCCGCGACGGGCGGATCGCCTCTCTGCTGCTGAATTCGCGAGTTCGTGTGGCCGATGTCGCATCTGAAACGGGTAGCCGTCTCGCGAAAGCGTGGGTTTGGATTAGTGGCGGAACTACGGGAGCACGCCAGTTGCGGATTGGTGCCGCGGTTTTGCTGCTCTTATGGGGAACGCTCGATCAGGTGCGTTACTATTGGGCGCTCCATGCCGACGATCTGAAGGATTTGCGGCGTGCCGCGTTGTTAGATTCCTTCGACAGTCCTTTACAACTGCGTTTAGCTCGTCAGGAGTTGGAACAAGGGGAAATGCAGGCAGCGGAATCCGCCTTGCAAGCGGGGGTACGGGTTAACCCGGCAGACCCAGCGCCCCGCCAGGCGCTGCTTCGACTTCTAATCGGACAGAAGCGCTTCGACGAAGCCTTCGCGTTGACGAACTCTTCGCTGCAATTCGCGCCAAAGGACGTGAATCTTCTGGTTGACCGTGGGCTTCTGGCGCAGGGTTGCGGTCATCCTGACCAGGCAGTGGAAAGCTGGAAACGGGCGCTGGCCATCGATCCCAGTCATGCCTCAGCGCACCTTTATCTAGCGGACGAACTTGACCGGGAACGGCAGCCACTGGAAGCGGCGGCCCATTACACGAAGTTTCTTGAAATCATTGCCCGGCAAACCTCGGTGAACCGTCCCGCGCCACAGCAGGTGATTGCGGTTATCCTCCGCTTAGCGGATTGCCAGGTGCGGGCTTCAGAAACAGCGCAGGCGATTCAGTCGTACCAGCTAGCCAGAAAACTTTCCGTTCAGACGCTGCAAGGCCAACTGGAGAGCGTTGCCGCAGTAAATGAAGCGGAGCTACAGTCGAAATCCGGCAAATTGGGCGAAGCCCTACATCTCTATCAGCGCGCTCTGCAACTGGACGAATCGCTCGGCGATCCAACGGCAAGCGCAGAGGATTGGCTGGCCTATGGAAAGTTTCTCGATGACTCCGGCTTCCCCGCGGAGCTTGCGTACTCGTGCTTCGTAAAATCCGAAAGGCTCAAAGAGCCTCTTCCTGACCCGGGGCAGCAGCAACTCCGAGCGGGCGCGGCGAAGCTTGCGGAAAGGCGAGCCGGTTCTGAAGCGGCCTCCGTGCGTCGAAATCTGGACCTTAGCCTGCGCCAGGCGTTGGTGCTTACAGTTGAATAACGTTCGTCTCTCTCGCGCCAGTTGACACCGCCGCCCTTGTGCTCAACAATTGATGCGATCCCACAATTTACGGGAAGGTCACTCCTGGAGGAGCTATGCCGGACGAAGGCGAAGAGGTATCTGTCGAACCTGTGGAACCGCAATCGAATGCGGGCAAGTGGATTCTGTTCTTTGTCGCGATTATTTTTATCGCGGCGTCGGTGTATGGATACGTTACGACCCAACAGCACATCGATAAGCTGACCAAGGACCTGGGCGACAGTCAGAATCAAGTTACGGAACTCAAGAACAGAATGCAGACGGCCGAAGCGTCCGAAGAAACATTAGCTCATCAATTGGGCCTTACGAAGAAAGAGCTGAATCAGCGCGCGCTACAACTGCAGCAGCAGCAGAAAGAGTCGGAGTCGCGTTTGGAGCAGGAACAAAAGGAACAGATTGGCCAGGTGAGCGGCGAAGTGGCTGGCGTAAAGACCGACGTCGGCGGCGTAAAGACCGACGTGGCTTCAACGAAAGCTGATCTCGAGAGCACGAAGGCAAAGTTGCAAAGTGCTGTCGGCGACCTGGGAGTGCAGAGTGGATTGATCGCTAACACACGCAGCGACCTTGAGGTGTTGAAGCACAGAGGCGACCGCAACTACTACGAATTCACTTTGCTGCGAGGGGCAAAAAAGCCGCAACCGGTGGCGACCGTAAGCCTGCAACTCAAAAAGACCGATGCCAAGCACGGGAAGTTCACGATAGATGTGACCTCCGACGACAAGACTATCGAGAAGAAGGATAGGAACATCGCCGAACCGATCCAGTTCTACTCGGGACGGGAGCATTTGCTATTCGAATTAGTCGTTTGGACCGTCGACAAGAACAAAGCGACGGGATACTTGAGTACGCCTAAAAGCGCGCCCGTCCCGGTGACGGCTAATTGAACGGAGTGCTTTTCCCGGCTGGCGCGCACGTTGCGCTGCAGATCGCGCTGCGCACGGGAGTGATCTACCTTGTGGTGCTGATTGGCGTTCGGCTTAGCGGGAAGCGTGAAGTTGGACAGATGACGCCTTTCGACCTCACGCTATTGCTTCTTCTTTCCAATTCCGTGCAGAACGCGATGACGGGGCCGGATACGTCGCTGATTGGTGGCGTGATTGCGGCTTCCACACTATTGCTGCTGAACTACATTGTAGGAAGATTCTCCAGCAGCAACCGCAGCTTTCGCCGTGTGGTTCAGGGCGAGCCTAGCCTGTTGGTTCATGATGGAAAGGCCATGGAATCTCACATGGCCAAAGAACATGTCAGTGTGGACGAGCTGCAGCGTGCATTGCGCGAGCACGGCATCGCGAACGTACAGGACGTCGCCTTAGCTGTGTTGGAAGTGGATGGCTCCATCAGTTGCATGAAATATGACGAAATCAAGCCGGACGCCAATACCCATCTCGCCCGGCGAAGATTCATTCAGAAGAAGCAATAGCGCGCGTCTACTTGATCGGCACGAATTTCACACACACAGGTTGCGAGATATCCAGCACTTTGCCGGTTGGGGTAAGACGACCGGTTTGGGTGTTGATGCGAAAGATAACGATGTTGTCCGACTTTTCGTTTTCGGCGAACAGTAGTGAGCCCGTGGGATCAATCTCAAAATGCCGAGGACTCTGTCCCTTCGTCGGAACGTACTCGATCAGAGTGAGCGTGCCTTTATTCGGATCGATCGCAAAGACTGCAATGCTGTCATGCCCGCGGTTCGAGGCGTAGAGGAACTTGCCAGACGGATGGACCTCGATCTCGGCATCCTCATTCAGGCCGGCAAAACCTTTCGGAATCGTTGAGATTGCCTGTATCGGATGCAGGACCCCGGCAGCGGCATCGTAATCGACAACGGAAACAGTCGATCCCATCTCGTGAATCACATAAGCAACTTTTCCATTGGGAGCAAGCGCGAAGTGTCTGGGTCCGGCTCCAGCATCGGCTTTGGCAAAGGGAGGGTCGTTAAGTGTCAGCGAGCCTTTGCTGCTGTCAAATTTGTAGACCAGGGTTTCATCGAGGCCAAGATCGTCTACGATCGCGAACCGATTATCGGGCGATAGATCGATGGAGTGAGCATGCGGCGCTTCCTGGCGTTTCGGATTCGTGCCGTGGCCAGTGTGCTGTACAAAAGCTGACGCTTCGCCCAGGCCGCCATCTTTCAGAACCGGAAAAACAGACACACTGCCGCCTGTATAGTTAGCCACCAGAACGAATTTTCCCGTCTTGTCGACAGTGATGTAGCAGGGATCAGCGCCGCCGGATGCAACTTGATTCAACAGCGTCAGTTTGCCGGTCCCGCTATCGATGGCAAAAGCGCTGACCGCACCACTCTTCTGGCCCTTGTAATCGCCGACTTCATTCACTGCATATAGAAAGCGGCGATTGGGATGCACTGCAAGGAAAGAGGGATTGATGGTCTGCACTGCCAGACCGATAGATGTGACCTTCGCGCTGCCGGGGTCGTAACGATAGGCGTAAATGCCTTTGCTGGTGCTGCCCTCTTGCGTGTAGGTGCCAACGTAGATGAGATATGAATTTTTGTTCGCGGATGGCGCGCCGTTTTTATCGGACGCGCTTACGAGGCCCGGAAGTGTTAACGAAACGAGCAGGAGGAGAATCGACACGATTGTGCAGAACGAAAGTTGACTGGTTTTCATATTTTTATTCGAGCCATCGACAGATATCTTGCAACGATTGCTTTTACCTCGTCAAAACCACTGGCACGGTTTGGTCGTAGGGCTGAACGATCACACTAACAGACTTCCGCTGATTGAATGCGTCCAGGGTCACAGGAAAACCGACGATCACGGTCCGCTTGATTTCCTTACCGGGCTGCAATTTGTCTTCCGGTGAAAGAGGCGGCTGGACATTCGCCTTCAACGCCGGAAAAGCCTGGTAGTAGCGTTCGAAGTCGACAGCCGAGACTGCATCGCTGGTCAGCTCTCCACTAGTTGTAATCAGCTTGCCTTGAATGTCATGCACCCACAGCGGTTTCTGCCCGGAATTGTGCAGGGTGAATGTCAGCGCTACCAAGGATGTCGTTTGTCCTGGAATTTGTACCGCGGTTACATTGTCGAGCGATCCGGCCCCCTGCGGCTTGGCGCGCTGGAAAAAGGCGAAGATGCCTGTGATGACAAGCACTCCGGCAAGGGCAGACAGCAGCACCTTAACTGGCGGCAGGTTGCGTTTGGCAGTACCGAATTCGTCGGCAATGTGGATGGTCGGGCCACGTCGTATGTTGGTCGGTTTGCCTTTCGCGGGTGCGCCTGGAGTGGGGGGAAGGGCATCAGGCGTTGCATCTTGATCGGTCATCGATTCTTATTCTCCGCTAATTTTGAAGCACACGCCAGAGCCCGCGTCAAAGAACCACAGACTGAACTGGCCGGCGCGGGCTGGCTCGGGCGGTCAGCGTCGGATAACCCATATAAAAAACGAAGGTCGGCTGCCACGCCGTTTCGCCGACGAGTTCGCCAAGTTGAGCGGTGCGCAGGGCCGGTCTTCCGCGAGTTCTCTCATAGTCAATCATTTCTACCGCTTCATTGCAGGGACGGCCTGCCACGCCGCGAGCCGTGACCAGCAAATGCGCGCGCTGCCAGATTCGCCCGGCACGTAAACAGTTTTCCTGATCATAACGGTCGCGGACGGTAATGATGCCCATCCGGGACGCACGCAACATCAGTTGGGAGTAGCCATCCTTCGGTCCTCGCGACGCAATCCAGCGATCCAGCCACAGAGGCATTATCTTATAAGCCGCGGTCGCGAACGGCGGCTGTCCGAAGGCATCGATAGAGAGGCCATCGCGAAGTTTCTGGACCTCACTCCAACGGCTTCGAATCCACCGTCCGCTGCCACGGTCGACTTCCGGGTCGGAATAGATGATGTCGTTTGACGCGGAGGTGATTGCCGCGAGCTTTCTGCGGTCGGCTTCGGCGGTCAAGAGAAAAAGTTTGACGTCCGGTTCATCGCTGGTCAAACGACCCAGGGCGTCGACGAACTCGGGAGAAAGCGGTCTCTGCGGAATGTAAGGGCCGCGATTGGTATGGCGGTGTGGAATCGCATCGTATAGTTCACTTACTTCCGGCTTGCCGGGGAGGAGATCGACACGAGCCAGAAGCTTTGGTGCGGGGTCGGCTGGAATCGGGCCAAGCTTGCCCGGAAATGTGGTCACCGTAGCCTGGTAGCCATTGGCGGCCGCAGCCAGCAGCAGATTTTGCAGAGCGCAACCCATACCGATGTGCTCTTCGCGCAGATAGGGATCAAGTGCGCCGACGTTTCTCTTCGGGTCGAGATACAACTCGATCGAGGAATTCGTGATCTTGAAGAGCCAAGGCTGCGTGTTGTGTGGGCTGGCGGCGAGAATGGCGGCGCGAACCAGCGCGAGCGGGCCGCTCTGCGAATCTGTGCGCCAGTCTTTCCAAGGCTCGTAGGCGGAGCCTTCGCCGACACTGAAGACGCCCTGGTCGTAGGCGCGAAAGACTACTCCTCCTACGACCGCAACCGTAACAACTCCGGCACCTTTCAGGAATGATCTGCGATTCATGGCAGGCTCTTGAGATCGAGTATTTTTTCGATTTTACTGCACGGGCTACTCACCCCGCTGACGTTCAATTCCAGTCGTGCTTCATAGCTTTGGCAAATTCTTGTGTTGTCAGAGTATTTAAGACATCGCGCTTGGTGAGCCACGCTCGCCGCGCCTGCAGGATACCGTAGCGAATCTTGTCCAGATGAGAGGTGTGATGAGAATCGGTATTGATGACGATTTTCACGCCCTTTTGTTTGGCTTGGCGAAGGTGTACGTCGTTGAGGTCGAGACGATCCGGATAAGAGTTCAACTCCATGGCGACTTTGTGCTTTGCCGCCGCCATCAGGATTGCATCCATGTCGAACTGGTAAGCGTCCCGGCGAAGCTGCAGACGGCCGGTAGGATGGCCGATGATCGAGGTGTGAGGATTTCCGATAGCTTTCAGCAGCCGCTCGGTCATCTTCGCCGGTTCCTGATTGAAAACCGAGTGCACACTGGCGATCACCACATCCATCTGGGCCAGCACATCGTCGGAAAGATCAAGGTCACCATCGGCGAGAATATCCACTTCGATCCCGGCGAAGATGGTTATGCCATCGATTTTTTCGTTGGCTTCGCGGATCTTCTGAATGTGCCCCACGGCGCGCGTGTCATCGAGTCCGTTTGCGAAAGCTAGGTTCTTGGAATGGTCCGTGATCGCCATGTACTTGTAACCGCGAGCCCTGGCCGCTTCCGCCATTTCTTCGATGGTGTTGCGGCCGTCGGTCTCAACCGTGTGCATGTGCACGTCACCTTGAAGATCATCCACTGCAATTAGCGCGGGCAATGTGTGTTTTTCTGCGGCATCGATTTCTCCCAGATTTTCGCGCAGTTCGGGAGGGATATAGTCGAGGTTGAGCTTGGCGTAGATTTCTTCTTCGGTTTTTCCGGCGAGCGGCTCCCCGGTCTTCAAATCGGCCAAGCTGTATTCATTAAGCGTGTAACCCATCCTGAGAGCGCGCTGGCGCAGGGCAACGTTGTGAGATTTTGACCCGGTGAAATACTGCATCGCTGCCCCGAACGATTCGGGAGGAAGCAGGCGAACATCCACTTGCATGTCGCTGCGCAGCCGGAAGCTGATCTTGTTATCACCTTGGGCGATGATGCTCATCAGCGGCGGATACTGCGCAATGTATTTCACTGCCTTTTCGCGTTCCTCCGCACTGCAGCAAGCCGCGCCGGTAACCAAGATGTCGAGATCGCCCACCGTCTCACGCCCGCGACGCAAAGAACCTGCGGGAGTGATTCGTTCGAAGCCGGGAAACTTCGCCAGATAGTCGGTCAGAGTTTTTGCTTCGGTCTCAGCTGCGTCGATAAGAAACCGTCCCGAGATCCGCCGATAGTCTTCTATCGCTTTCAAGAGCTTTTGCTCGTGCTTCTCCCCCATGCGCGGCAATTCGCGGATCTTACCTTCGCGCGCAAGTTTCTCTACCCCATCGACGTCACTGACCTGGTAGGCGTTCCAGATCAACGCGATCGTCTTCGGTCCCAAACCTTGGATCTTCAAGAGTTGAAGCATCGAAGGGTGGTATTTCTTCAGCAATTCGGTTTGCATGCTGAGAGCGCCGGCGCGGAACAGTTCCTGCAGATTAAGCAGCATTCCTTTGCCGATGCCGGGGATAGCCAGAACTTTCTTGGGCTCGCCGATGAGGTCGCGAATCTGGTCAGTCAGATTCTCGATGGCCTGCGCAGCGTTGCGGTAGGAACGAATGCGAAAGGAATCTTGCCCGTCGATCTCCAGCAGATCGGCGGTTTCATACAGGACCGTGGCGATAGATTTATTGTCCACGGGTTAAAGATAAACAAGAATTGAATGCCGCGCTAGCACCGGAGGCCGAGCGCTTCGAGAACAGAACTTCCCTTTGTCCTGAGGGCAGCGGAGCCGCGATCAATGATTTGAATCAGCTACAGGATCAGGCGCTCTTACTCACGTTGGCCGCCTGCGGCCCCTTCTGTCCGTCGGTGATTTCAAACTCTACTTCATCACCTTCCTGAAGGCTCTTGTAGCCTTCGGATGTGATCGCGCTGTAATGCACAAATACATCGGGACCATCCTCACGTCCGATGAACCCGTAGCCCTTTGCATTATTGAACCACTTGACCGTGCCTTTCACTTTCTCTTACCCCCTTTTCCCCACGTCTAAAAGCGGGGGCCCACAGACGTGACTGAGAAACTAGGATGCATTCTGGAATAATTAGGATGGAGTAGCAAGCTAAATATGTACGCAGGGTAACCACTGTATGTCAGCTACCGTACACACCTCAGCTGTCTCTCCGCAGACCCGAGAGGAACTTGTCGTCCGAATGTCGCCCGAAAATCAGCGCGTGGGTTGAAGTCGATGACGATTCGCCGCCTGGTGATCCAGCCACAGCACTGATGCGATGGTCTTCGCATCACGAATCGTCCCCTTCAGCACCATACGAACCGCCGTCGATAGTGAAACCATCCGCTGCTGAATTACTTCATCCGCCTCGGGCTGGGCTTTGCCGGCCTGAAGGCCGGTAGCCAGGTAAACCGACATGGTTTCGGCGACGAAGCCGGGACTGGCATAGAACTTGAAAATGCGTCGCCAGCGGGCGGCGGTGTATCCCGTCTCTTCCAGCAGTTCGCGTTTAGCCGCCGGCAACGCCTGTTCTCCGCGATCGATGCGTCCGGCAGGGATCTCCCACAGGTAGTCATTCGCAGCATGCCGATATTGGCGCTCTAAAAGTACCTGTAACGTCGATCGAGAATCGTCCACCGCCAGAATCACTACCGACCCGGTGTGGTGAATCACGTCGCGACGCGCGCGCACCCCGTTTGGTTCCTGTACATCGTCCGTCGTCACCCAAAAAACCGGACCGCGATAAACGACGTGAGAGGAAACAATCTTTGCCTTGGCTCGCGGACTGCGACGCTTCGACTTGGTTCGGGCACCAGATATTTTTGACATCAGAACAATATAGAACACCGGGTCTAAGCCATGGCGTTGGGACTGAGAGTCATCTAGACGAGAACCTGACCAATTGCCGGTCCCGATTCTGCTATTCTGCCGGGCATGCCCAAACGGCCAGTTGCAAAGCGGGTGGTCAAGCCAGACATTGCGATCATCGGCGCTGGAAGCCTGGGCTCCTCGCTCGCTTTGGCGTTACACGATGCGGGATACGTGATCGACGAAATCATCTCCCGCGAGACCGCCGCATCGGTACGGAAAGCCCGGCGACTGGCGGCGCAGGTAGGCGCTTCCGCTGCTCTGCTGGAGCGAGCACAAATTCGTGCCGGCGTGGTCTGGTTTTGCGTCCCGGATGGAGCCATTGCCAGCGCAGCCGCTGCGTTGGTTAATACAGCCGACTGGCGTGGCAAAGTGGCGCTACATGCCAGTGGGGCTCTCACCAGCGACGAACTCGCGGAACTGCGCAGTCGAGGTGTAACCGTCGCTTCGGTTCATCCGCTAATGACGTTCGTCCCGGGATCGCGACCTCCGCTCGCGGGAGTGCCTTTTGCCATCGAAGGCGATCGAAACGCAGTTCGAGCCGCGCGTACGATTGTTCTGAATTTGCGAGGTCGGCCATTCCCCATCGGCAAGCGCAACAAGCAGGCTTACCACACATGGGGGATGTTTGTTTCTCCGCTACTGACCGCGCTGTTGGCGGCAAGTGAGAGTGTTGCGGCAGCCGCCGGGATCCGAACAGGTGCAGCCAAACAGCGAGCGCTCCCGATTCTCAGGCAAACGCTAGCCAATTACGCGGCTCTTGGCGCAGCCCACTCCTTCAGTGGTCCTATCGCGCGGGGAGATGTCTATACCATCGAAAAACATTTGAGCGTGTTGCGCGCAATTCCTGAAGCGCGGAATATTTACATTGCTTTGGCGCGGACAGCACTACGCGACTTGCCCGGCAAGAATCGCGCGGCATTGGAAAAGACCCTCAGAGAATAATCGCTTCCGGTTTCGCAATCGGCGCCTTTTCTGTCAGCGTGAGTTTTCTTCTGTGTCCCTGCCAGAGCATCAGTCCGAGAAGCGCACATACGCCGAAGGGAATCGATGCGGCGGTGCGGATGGGAAGCGTCAATAAAGTTGAGAAAAATGCAGCGGAAACCATCGGCCGCGCGGCAATCACAATCGGGGCCGTAATCCATTGCCAGACCAAAGCAAGCGCAGTTACGGCCAGAATGACGCGAAAGGAAAGACTGGCCATATAATCGCGCCAAGTTAAGGCGATCAGGATTACTCCGGGCAGGAGCACGATGTGGTCGTAGACCGCGTGTCCCGGGAGGAGAGTGATGGCGGTGATAGCGAGCACTGCACTGATAGTCAATAGGAACTCGATCGAGGTAGGAGATGCGCAGCGCATTCGCCACGCAACAGCCAATGCACCTCCGAGCAGTACTGCGATCAGGATGGGTCCGAGCCACGAGCCCATCTGAGTGCCAACCAAATACGACACCAGAGGTGGAGTGGAGTATTGTCGGTAGCCGAAGATTATCCGCAGCCATTCCGGAATCCAATGCGGCCACACGAGTGAAGAAGAGGTGACGAGCAGTGCCGAGACACAGGTAAAACCGGCAATCGACCGCCAGCGCGCACGCCATCGGGCAAGGCTCCAAAATAGAAGATAGGCGGCGGCCATCAAGGTCATTTGAGGCTTAATAAGAGTCAGGGCTAGCAGGCTCCCCGAGAGAAAAAGTCGTCCTTTGGCGAGAGCGGCTAACGCCGCCGCGAGAAGAAATCCGACAAGCAATCCCATTTGTTCTGCGAACAAACCTTCCAGTACCGCATAAGACGAAAGAGTGAGAAGGATAAGCGCGGTGAGCATCATAGGACCAGGGCGCAGACGCAGAATTCTAGTCCACAGCACGATGCTAATCGCTGTTATTGCTGGAAGAATCAGCGCAACAACTATGCGGACTTCTGGAAAGGGTGGGACGCAAAGCGGCCAGAAAAGAATATCAGTAAATGCTGGATAAGCGAAAGCCCGGTAATCAAAAGGGGCAACGGGGTTCCGAGTGTCGAGCGGCCGCCCGAAAAGGCCCATCTGGATTTGCCGCGTCATCTCGGGGGCATACGGATTGCGATGATGAAGCAGCCCCTCACGCGAGGTACGCCAAATAGGATAAAAATCGGCGCCAAAGGAATACCCATTGCCGTACCCCTGACCGGCGCGGATTTCGTGCGCTCTGGGGACAAACAGTGCGAGATGGTAGTAAACCATGCAGGCGGCACAGACAATGACGATACAAAGAATGCCACCGGATCGCCATGCAGCCCTGGAGTTGGACATGATTGAAAAAACGAAATCCCGTGGAAGATTTAAGCACGCTGCGAGGGCGAAGGCAAAAATTCCACAGCAGATTCGCTAGAAGGCGGGATTGACGACCCGCACTTTATCGCGATGAGAAAAGATGGCCAAGCTTTTCTTTCTTGGTCTTGAGGTATTCTTCGGCGTGCGGACTTGCGGTTACCTCGCAGGGCACGCGCTCAACCACCTCGATGCCGGCGCGCTCCAGAGCCTCCACCTTGTCAGGATTATTGGAAAGCAGGCGCACCCGGCTTACCCCGAGTGCCTTCAGGATCTGCCCGGGCAGCGCAAAGTCGCGTTGGTCGGCTTTGAAGCCCAACCGTTCGTTGGCTTCGACCGTGTCCAGACCTGAGTCCTGCAGTTCATAGGCTTGCAGCTTTGCCATGAGACCAATGCCGCGGCCCTCCTGCTGTTCGTAGATCAGAATACCGGCGCCCAGGTCGCGAATCATGGCGAGCGCCATCTCGAGTTGCTGGCGGCAATCGCATCGTAAGGAATGAAAAACGTCGCCCGTGAGACATTGCGAATGGACTCGCACCAGCGGCGGCGAGGACTGCACATCTCCCATCACCAGGGCTACGGCTTCCTCCACTCGGCGATTTCCGTCAGAGCCGAACTCGGCTCGAAAACCGTAGATTCGAAACTTTCCCCAGCGAGTGGGGAAATCCGCGGACGCGATTTGCTGGACATCTTGGCTGGTCACATTTCGATTATAGCGGCTACACGAGGAGCTGCGCCCCGTCTGGGAGCCAATCTAGCCGCGCGCCTTGAATGGAAAAATGGCATCCTGCTTCGAAGGGATAGGAACTCCGTTGCGGGTAGCCGGGCGAAAATGCCAGCTCTCGAGCGCCGCAAGACATTTTTGATCGATCGCGGGGCCAAGGCTCTGCAGCACGGTCTTGCGGATGATTTCTCCTCGTTCGTCGATCGTAATTTCGATCACGACTTTGCCTTCCGAGTCTGGCCGTTGCCACGGATAGATCGCTGGATCGGCAGTTGCAACCGGAAGAGCCGGACGAACCTCGTCTCCGTACACCGGGCCCCCAGGCAGGCTTCCATAAGGCAATCCCGCAGGCGCTCCATGACCGAGATTTGACAGCGTAGACGTCTTCGATTTGTCCTCGGCGGAAGATGGGCTGAGAGGGGCTTGTGGCAGTGGCAATTTTGCCAATGCAATATTCTGTTTCAGAATCAGTTTCTCGTGGCCCAGTCGCTGATGACGATAAACCTCAGTTGCGCGGGCTGGCGAACTGGCGGTGCTGTCGTCTGGCGTTGCCGTGGGAAAGTAAATTCGGGTGAGGAGTTGCCCCTCGTGTCCCAGCGCTACGGACGCAGGATTCAACAACTGAGGCTCGGGTACATGCAGCAGCCAGGCGAATAAAACTCCGTGCAGCACAAGTGAACTTGCCAGCATCTTCTGATCGGCGATTGATCGTCCGCAATCCAGTTGGGCAAACATTCCGGCAAACTCCCACAGCAGTTATTATCTGTAAGGTTAGACGGGGCACCCCGGGGTTGGTCAAGCACCGTTGGTACTGATTCTGGAACGCTGCTAAAATAACGTAGCAATCGAGTCATCCTAGCGATGTGGGGCTATAGCTCAGCTGGGAGAGCGCGTCGTTCGCAACGACGAGGCCGTCGGTTCGAGCCCGACTAGCTCCACCATTCCAAAGTATTGAAAATCCACCTTGTTGACGCTGCGTTCCACCAACTCTGTGCACCTGCAGCGTTGTGTATCCACGAGCGGCTGGAGCTTGTCATGCCCGGGCTTTATCGATCATCCGCTTCCAGATGCCTTTGGATTTGAGAATGAGTTCAACGGCTTCACGAACCGCGCCGCGGCCTGCATTCGACCTGGTCGTGTAATGCGCGGCGTCTTTGACCTCCGGTACGGCGTCGCCCACAGCAATGGCGAGGCCGGCGCGGCGCAATATCGGAATATCCGGAAGATCATCGCCAATGTAGGCGACGGCCGCATCGGATACACCAGCCTTCTTAAGAATTTCCTCGTACGCTGGCATCTTCAGCGGCTGTTTCATGTAGATGAATTCCATTTTCATTTCGTGGGCGCGGCGGAGAAGTGCCGCGCTCTCGCGTCCAGTAATGCAACCCGTGCGCAGTCCTGCCGTTTGCGCCAGCGTCAAGCCCTGCCCGTCGTGCGCATCAAATGTTTTTATTTCGAGTGCGGTGCCGTCAGTTTGCGAGAGCAGCGTCACGCCGCCGTCAGTCATTGTGCCGTCCACGTCCATGAGCAGCAGTTTTATCTGAGCGGCGCGTTTCTTGAGTGCCGGAGTGATTTTGGAAATACCAGCCAAGAGAAACCTCCAGGAAAACAGAGACAGTCTGAGTTGAATTCAAGTTACCGCACACCATCGCTCAGGACGGAACTGCTATGCGGGCCGAGAGCCTCTAAAGATTTTGTGCCTCCACCGGTTCACTGCTTCAAGACAAACGATCCCTGCACGCGGCGGCGAAGTGTTTGACGGTCGCGACGACACCTTCACTCTGAACTCCTTTGATGTAAGCGACCGCCAGGCGGCTGGTCAGATAGGGATCTTCGCCATAACCTTCAAAATTTCTGCCCCATAACGGAGTGCGGTTGATGTTCACTGTGGGTCCCAGAATCATGTCCCGCCCGAGGGCTTTCACTTCCTGCCCGATCGCCTCGCCCTCTTGTTGAAGCAGTTCGACGTCCCAGGTTGCGGCCATGGCGATTCCCGCGGGAAAGGCAGTCGTATTGACTGTCTTCTTGGCGACCTCAGCGTTGGTCTCGGAAGAAGGTCCGGCCCATGACCTTATGCCGATCGGACCGTCGGCCATTTTTATCGACGGGATTCCAAGCCGTTCATTGGGCACGCTCTGCATCCAGTCGGCCCCGCTCAGCATGGCAACTTTTTCCTGTAGCGTCATGCGGCTCAGCAGGTCCTGAACGCGCTGCTCAACTGGCAGGTTGGGATTTTTGTAGGGTGCGACCGCGGAGCCAGATGGGTTCTGCGCCATGCCAGTTTCAGCCACGACGAATATCAAAATTAGAAAAAGTAGCCGCCTCATCGCTTATGCCTCCAAGGAATTATCATTATTGCAAACCTCTGATCCCGAGGTTGTATCGGAGCCTCATTCTGATATTTGTGCTAAAGTATTTCCCATCTTTGGAATGCCGGGCGTCGGTTCTCCGGGCATGGGTAGCGCTGCTTCCGCACTCGCTTGAAATTCTTAAGGAGAAGTTTATGCTTACGCTCCGCGAGCTGGTGAAAGACCGCAAAGTTCATTCGATCGATGCTGCAGGCACCGTGCTGGAAGCTGCCCGTTTGATGATGGAGAACAATATCGGCGCGTTGCCAGTACTTCGAAACGGCGAACTTGCTGGCATCTTTTCCGAGCGCGACGTCATGAACCGCGTGGTGGCGGTTGGACGCACGCCCGGCCATACCGCCGTAGCAGAGGTGATGACCGCAAATCCACGCGCCGTGAATGTGGATGAAACTGTAGAGGAATGTCTTTTCATCATGCAGGAATTTGGCTTTCGCCACCTGCCCATTGTCGAAGGAAAACAAGTGCGAGGTTTGGTCTCGCTGCGCGATATTGTGAAGCGCCAGGCCGCCGAACTCAGCCGCCAGGGCCGGCGCGCGTCGTAAGATTCCGGCTTCCGGCAGCCCGAAGCCCAACGTCTACTCACGCTTTCTCAGCAATAGTTCCCCGGGCTTCGGGGGAAGTTTGAAAGGAAACTCAAAGATTTTCCCATCCAGCGGCACGCGCAAGACGAATTCTTCTTGCGCCTTCCATCCGCCTAGCCATTTGTTGTCGGTATTGAAAAAAACCCAGCCGCTTGCTTCCGGATTTCCCCGATCCAAGTGCCCTGCCCGCAAACTGTTTTTGCCCAGGAATTCGATCAGTTCGCTGACCGATTTCTGATAATCCTGCAACCGCGCTTCCCGCGCCTGTTGCTGTTCCGGGTGCTTCGCCACGATGCGCCTCGTCTCATCGTCGAGCGCATCTGCGTCGTCCTGAATTTTTTGCGAGTAATCGTCGGGATTGATCGACGTTCGCACCACCTTGAAGTGTTTGAGAAACTGCAGCGTGATTGCATCGGGACTCTCATCCACTCCTCCGGTTCCCCGATACCGGATGGTTAACAGAACTCCGAATATCGGTTCGATTCGATGGCCAATGATCTGCACTTCGCGAGCATCTACGGCGAGTATGACGCCAACATCTCCCGACCATAGTCCGTAATGGTACTTGCCATCTTCCGTCGTAGAGAATGTGCAGCCCGGTTGAGATTCATTCCAACGCACCGTGGGAGGCCCTGCTTTGTCGTTAATCTCGACGATCTGAGCGGGACTCGAGACCGACGCCCCGAAAGCTATGGTGCACACCACAGCCGCGATCAGAGGAGCCCTAAGGATCAGATCGAATCGCCGGCGTGTTTCCGCCCGGGACCACACCACGTAGAATCTCGGTGGTGTCCCGTCCGTCATTGCTCTGGGCTCTCTCAGTTGACCGTCAGTGTGATAGTCGCCTGAGCGGACGTGGAAGCAGCGTTACTCGGCCCCTCGCCGTTCACATCTACTCCGGTCAGCGTCAACGTGTAAGTATTTTTCGGAGTGATCAGGTTGCTGGGATTGTTGAGGATCACATTGTTCTGTCCGCACGACGGCAACAAGAGAATACTGCCGGTGACGGTCATGAGCAGGAATAGTCCCAGCCACTTTTTTCTTCCGCCGCGACTGGCGCCTGCTCCGATGAGCGCCAGCGCGGGCAGCGTTAGCGCCAAACCGTACAACATTCGTGGAGTCTCCAACTTGGTAACGGTCCCAGTGGGGCCGTAGGTGCTGACGGTCAGCACGGAAGTCGGCGCCCCGCCGTTGGTCACCTTGACGCTGGGAGGATTGAACGCACATATCGGCGCCGCCGTCACCACTGGACTAATCGAGAAACAGGAAAGTGTGACCGTCCCGGTGTAGCTGGCGATGGGCGTCACGGATAAAGTCGCTTGCGCGCCATCTCCGGCTGTAACCGTGCCCGGACTAATCGGCGTCGTAATTGTCAGCGTGTAATCCTGCGGGACGTTAACGACATTGAGGACCAAAGTGGCGGTCTCCGTCTCCGCGCCACTGGTGCCGGTGACCGTTATCGTGTATTGGCCAGCGGCGGTCTGTCCGATGGTGGTGACGGTGAGCGACACAATGGCGTTTGGGATAGCGGGATCCGGGCTAGGCGGGGTGCAAACGGGAAGAGCGGTGTTCACTTGACTGGAAGTCACCGTGCAAGTGAACGAAACGGAACCGGTAAAGCCAGTAGTCGAATTGAGTGCGATCGTGGCGGTAGCTTGGCCGCCAGGGTCTACGCCCGCGGACGGGGAAAACGCCGAAGGCGTCAGCGTGAAGTTCTGCGCCTGGGCACACGTACCCTGGGCCGCGACGAAAAAACTTACAAATACCGCGAAGACGGCTGCGCGTAGCACCTGCCTGGTATTCAACATGCTGGTTTTGAACATGAATGGATAGGAACTCACTACCTTCGATTCCTCCAACGGCGCAAAACGCTGCCCGAGGCGGGACCAAAGAAATCTCTTCCCGCCGCTGACTCCGCAAACAACCGCCGTCTATATCTTGGATTTATAAACGATAGCAGCAAAAGCGAATGTTATCCGAGTCCTCTTGCCGAATACGCCCGAGAAGAATCTTAGACTAGAGTGGCCCATCACGCCAATCGCAGGTACCGGAAAAAACAAGGCCGCCTCGCGGGAGGCGGCCCCTTGCTCAACGTGCTCAACTGATCCCGCGGCTAATTAACCGTTAGAGTCAGTGGGGCGCTGTGAACGACGCTACCAGCAGTTCCCGTCACCGTGAGCGAATAAGTTCCAGCGGAGGTATTGTTTCCGCCGCCTCCGCCGCCTCCTCCGCCCCCGCCACCGCTGCTGCTGCCCCCACCGCAGGCAGGTAGGACAATCAACAGTGCCAGCATCAAAGTGAGGGTGATGATCCCGATCGATTTCTTATTCCGATGGCCTAATCCGGACCCGAGAAAGACTAAACCGCCAAGTGGCAAGAGCATGGCATAAAACAGCGAGCGGCGACCCATGGGCGGCGTCAGCATGCCGTTTCCGGTGCTGCCGTTCGTCGAGATCGTAAGATTAGACGTGACAGGCGTAGCGCCAGGGGTGACCGAAAGAGCGCTGATGTTACAAGCTGCGTTCGTCGGCTTTCCACCGCAAGAAAGACTTACGGCGCTGCCGAAGGCCGCATTAACCGAGGACACAGTCACTGTAACAGTGGCAGTAGTTTGCCCGCTCGCTACCGAAATTGTGGTGGGCGAAACCGCCACCGAAAAGTCGGCTGGCGCTGCGCCAACCTTGGCAACGAAGCCGTCGTCAGGGTCGCCTCCGTACGTGGATTGGATAGTGGGTGAGGATACGGGAAAGTCAATGCTGCTCGTTGTTCCGGTTAGATACGCATTACTAGTGGGGTCGACGGCGACGGAGCCGACGGGGGGCTGAGATACATCCGCGGCCACGCTATTCTCGTTACCTGTGCCGCCAAAGAAGCTGGAATACACGGGAAAACCAGTATTGCTCAATTCGGTCACAAAAGCGTCGGAAGGGCCGCTTAAGCTGGCCTGAAAAGGCGACCCGTTTGTCGGATAGTCCGAAGATGACGTTCTCCCCGTGACGTAAACGTCATTGAAAGAGTCCAGTGCGATGCCGGTTCCGGCTTCGTCGAGGGTGCCCCCATAGTAGGTGGAGAACAGAAGTCCGGAACCGTTAGCTTGCAGCTTGGTTACGAAAACGTCAGTTGCACCTTTGAGCGTGGCTTGAGCGGCATTAAGTACGGGAAAATTTGACGAATTTGTGTCGCCTGTGACGTAGGCTTCTCCGGCGGCGTCCACAGCGATGGCCAAAGCGTCATTGTTTCCACTTCCACCTAGGTACGTCGAATAAATCAAAGCAGAGCCATCTGCTTTAACTGCGGCTACGAAGCCATTATCCAAGCTGCCCGGTTGGCTGGTTTGGAAGGCCCCGGAAGTGATTGGGAAGTTAGCAGAGATGGTGATGCCGGTCACGTAGGCGTTGTTGTTGCTGTCCAAAGCGATGCCAGTAACCCCGTCATTGAGGGCCCCGCCTATGTAAGTTGCATAATCTAAGAACGTGCCCGAAACATCGAGTTTGGCAACATATCCATCGAGGTTTCCGGCATTCCTCGTCTGAATAGGTGGCCCTGCAACGGGAAAATCTGTTGAACTAGTTTGGCCGCCGATGTAGGCAGCCCCTGTGCTATCCACGGCGATTCCGAGCCCAAAGTCGTCCCCTGTGCCGCCGATCCTGGCGACCTGTAGCAAGGCACCAGTGGTGCTGTTGAGCTTTGCTACGAATGCGTCCTGCCCACCGACGGTCCCGATTGTGGGCGCGCTAGTAGGATTTGGAAAAGTGATTGAGTTTGTCGTTCCGACGACATAAGCGCCGGTGCTATTCACTGCAATTCCATTCCCAACGTCAGTTCCAGGCCCTCCGATCAGAGTGGAATAAAGTAGAGCGGTTCCAGCCGCGTTCAACTTGCTGACGAACACATCAAACAGGCCAGCATTTGAGACCGCCGTACCCGGGAACGTCGGAGATTCTGTTGCTCCGGTCACATAAGCGCTTCCAGACGGATCCAACGCCACACCATAAGCATCATCCTCGGCGCTTCCGCCCAAATAAGTTGAATATGTCACCGTCGGGTCAATCACCAGTTCTCGACTGTGGTCATAACTGCCGAGATCGAAGCTGACCTGGTTCCTGCCTTTCAGGACGAAGCGCGCATCCACGAGTTGGCGAGTGCCATTTTGCTGCTGGTAAGCCACGGGCTTGTGGAGCACCACATCTCCGGCGGCAGAAGAGACAATCAGATTCCCAGATGCGTCAGTCGCCAGCTGTTCAGCTCCGCTAAAAGCGAAATCGATAGGAGCTGGGCTCGATTCGGGCGCGACGATGAAATCGAATTCCAACTTACTTTGCTCGCCGTAGTAAGCGAGATCGATGCCCGGATAAATATTCTTATAAGCAACACGAGCATATTGCGAAACATTGGTCTGCCATTTTTGCGGATCATTCCCCAGATAGTAGTTCGACTTTCCGGGTAACTGATTGGCTGCCGTAATCTGAGCGGGCAGATTTTCCCCAACCAGCCGCATACGAACCACCGCGGGAGGCTCTTTTCTTGCTACCGGTGCGCTGCTGGGGTGCAACATCGCCGCGCGGCTCCGCATTCGCAACTGGTTTGCAGAAGTCTTGGAGTGAAACGCGAACACCGCATCCTGATTGGTCAGGAAGAGCGTATACCCGTTGGCCCGAGCCATGTACTCGACTTGCGTATCGGTCTGGCCCTGATTCGGTTCGAAGGCTAAAGGAAGGGCGGCGTAGGCAGCCTTCAGACGATCGCGCGTGGCCGGGATGGTCTTCGACAGGGAACTGGCGGAGGAAGCTGATTTCGCTACTCTGGGTTGGTGAGACCTGGTTTGGTGAGATGCGACCAGCAACGCCATGGCTATCGCAGCGATAACCGGTACACAAACAGCGTAGATCCGTCTCTTAGAGGCAGATGGTTTTAACACGAAATCCTCCTGTGATGACACAGTGAAACCCGGCTCGGGGCAAAAACCCTCGGTCCGAAACGCGATTTACGCTGACAAAAACTCACTCCTGAGAATGAGGTCGCGTAGATTTGAAACTTCGTTCAGCTTGTTCGCGAGTATGTTATGGAACCCTGGGGTTGTCAACGAACTCCAAGATAGCAACTTAGATACCGCTGCAGGCAAGTTACTAAGGTGACCACCGATGTGCCGAACAGGGAATCAGCGCTGCCGAACCGCCGAAAAAAGTTGCTTTGCTTAGGCACCTGTACCCGAGATTTATTGGTCGTCGCCCATCAGTTCGGGCGAGGGAACGGTTCCACTTTCCACCTGTTTCTGGCGCTCGGTGCGGCGTTCGTTATCGATTCGGACCGAAGTTTCCAGCTCCTTCCGCCCCTCTTCTTTGCGTCCCAGGTGGATCAATATTTGACCTCTGAGGTAATGGATATCGGTGCGGATCGGGTCAAGTTTTCTAGCGGAATCAATCGCGCTCAAAGCTGCCGCGTAATTTTGCGTATGCTGGTAGGCTTTCGCCAGTCCCACATAGGAATTCAGCAGCCGCGGATCGTGCCGCAGAGCCTCCCGGTAAGCCTTCCCGGCATTGTCATATTGTTGCATCAGGCTATAGACGTCTCCGAGTTCGTCGTAATTGAAGGCGAGATCGGGCTCCACAGTGGCATCCTTCAGAAATTCATCGCGAGCATGTTCATAGTCTTGTTTCTTCAAATAGGTTAATCCCAGATTGAAGTGGACGAAGGTCAAGTTTGGATTCGCCTTCTCTGCGGCTTGAAAATCTGCCAACGCCAAATCGTATTGCTCAAGGTTAAGGTGGGCTTTGCCCATAAATAGATGGAACTCAGGCGAACCTTCGCCAGTCTTTACCAGCTGCGTCGTGGCTTTTTCGTCCCATTCCTTTTGCCCGGCGCGGTGGGCTGCGATCGAAAGCACATATAGGCAGCTTAATGTGCTCGACTCTTGCTCCCATAGTGGCTCGAGCGTATTCGCCGCGTCGGCCCAGCGCTCCGCGAAAAAATAACAGAGGCCCAGCAGGTGGCGCGGCTGTGGCGCATCCGGCTGGTTCACGCACCACTGATTCAAAAGAAAGTATAGCTTTAAGGAATTCGTTCTGCCGGAAATAGGCGAGGCCAATATTCAGCCGGATTCCCGCCACCTCAGGCATCAAGTGTTCGGCTTGGCTCAGCGCTTCCAAAGCCTTCGACCATTGCTTGCGCCGCATGTAGACCACAACCAGATTCGCATAAGCGCCGCCCACTTCAGGATTCGCCGCCCGCACCTGCCGAAAGTCGCGCTCCGCCTCGACCAGACGGTTTTCTTTCAAGGCTTACTGGCCCAAAAGAAAAATGCGCGCTGGATCCGCCGTCGCGCCAGACGAGGCCATCGGCGCGGAGTTTCGCTGCGTCCCTGCCGTTTGTGACCACCCGATTTGCCACGATAGAACGGCGAACATACAGCCCGGCCATAGCTTCGCCAAAACTACCGATCGTTTGCGAGCGCTTGACACCGGTCTCACTCTCTGCTGTAGTGTCCGCCAACCCCCGCGTGAATTCAAGCGGACGGAATGCGGTTAGATTTAGTGCGCCATTCCAAGGTCAACTCGTCGATGGTTACGATTCGTGATGTAGCGAAAGAGAGCGGTTTCTCCTCCACCACAGTTTCGATTGTGCTCAATGACGCCCCGCTGGCCCGCTATATCCCTGCAGTAACCAAGAAACGAATTGAGCGCGCCGCGGAAAAGCTGGGGTATCGTCCCAACCAGTTTGCCCGCGCGCTGCGCAGCAAGCGCAGCCACACGGTTGGTGTCATGGTATTTGACATGACCGATCCGTACTGCACGCTGGTATTGCGCGGCATCGAAAACACACTCTACCAGGCGTCTTATCTGCCAATTCTCACCGACGTGCATAACGAGCGCAGCCGTTTCGAGCGTTATCTCGAAATGCTGCTCGACCGCCGCATCGAAGGCCTGGTTGTTCTCGCCAACTGGCTTTTTCTCGATATCAACTTGCTGGCCGACCTGGAGAAGAGCAGCATTCCGACCGCGATCATCGGCTGCGAACTGAAGGGTGACGCCATGAGTTCCGTCATCGTCGACAACGAAGTCGGCGGCTGCCTCGCGCTCGAGTATTTGCATTCCCTGGGCCATCGCAAAATTGCATTCATACGCGGCCCGAAGACTCTCGGCGATAGCTCGCCGCGTTGGCGCGGTGTCCGCAACTGTGCAAAAGCATGTAGCCTGGAACTCGATTCGCGTTTGATCGTTGACCTGCCAGAGTCGCGCGATCCTCTCTCCAGCTTTGAAATGGGTCAAAAACTCACTGAGGATCTCCTGAAGCAGAAGCGCCAGTTTACGGCGATCCTCGCCTTCGACGACATGACCGCGTTCGGCGCCATCCGTGCCTTGAGCAAGTGTGGCCTTCGAGTCCCGGAGCACTGCTCTGTAATCGGATTCGACGATGTTGCAGCATCCGCTCTGTGTACTCCTCCGCTCACCACAGTGCGACAGCCCATGGAAGCGATGGGAGCCGATGCCGTAGGCATCGTTCTTGAAGGTATTCACTCCGTGCTGGAAAAACGGGAAGTCGCCGCTCACCACCGCAAAGCAGCACCCGCCCTGGTCGTCCGGGAGTCGACGCGCAGCTTGCTATAGGCGTCGCCGACAGCCCGCACAAAAACGTTTTTCCGCGGTCGAAATCGTTCCGCCAGAGGCCTTGCCGCGTTTTCTGCTTGACATAACATGCCCAACATAAGCACTATTCATACGTTTTAATAAACGTTGCCGGACCCGGACTTGGGTCGGGAGGCTGTTCATGAATAACAGGAACGCAATGATCAAGCATGTGCGGAGTATTGTTTCCGTTTGTTTTGTTTTTCTCTGCGTGGCTACGCTCGCGCCGGCCCAGGCCGGCCGCGGCAGTGTCAGCGGCCTGGTCACCGATTCCGCCGGGGCTCTCGTTTCCGGAGCCCAGGTAGTCCTGCTGAACCCGGCAACCGGAGTGACACAGCACACCGTCACCAGCTCCGCCGGACTCTACACCTTCATCTCCCTCAACCCCGGCACTTATCAGGTCACCGCCAGCCAAAAGGGTTTTAAGAACGCCGCCCGGGAAAAAGTCACGGTCACCGTCGATCAGGTCACCGAGGTCAACATGGCTCTGGAAGTCGGCTCTATTTCGGAGACGGTCACCGTCACCGGAGGGGCTGAGCTGGTCGAGCCCAGCAACTCCACGGTCGGCCAGCTAATTGAATCGGCCACCATCAATCGCGTCCCGTTACTGGACCGCAACGTTTTCGACCTCGCCCAGTTGAGTGCGGGCGTTACTCCGCCCAACGGTTCGCCCAACTCGAGCGACTCGCTGCAGTCGATTCAGAACATTTCGGTCGGCCGACCTGGAGTCGACATCTCCTCCGCCACCATCAATGGCGCCATTGTTGGTTCGGTCTACTACTTGCTCGATGGCAGCCCCATCGGAATCGCGGAAAACAATTCCGCCGCCATCATTCCGGCCTTGAATATTCCAGAGGACGGTGTAGAGGAGGTTCGCGTTGAGACCCAGAACACACCGGCCTCCTACCAGAGCGGCGCCGCGGGCGTCATAAGCCTGGTCAGCAAATCCGGCACCAATAAGTTTCATGGCGACGTCTTTGGCGTTTTCCGGCCCGATATTCTGGCCGCCAACGAATATTTCAACAAGCAAACTGAGTTGTCTTCCGGCTTAAGCAACACTCCCCCTCAATTCCACCGTTACCAGGAGGGTGCAGCGATCGGCGGAGCGATTAAGAAAGACAAGCTGTTCTTTTTCGCCGATTACGAGGACACACAGCAGGTGGAGTTCGAGGGCATAAAATATTACAGCGTTCCCACCAGCGCCGAAAGAACCGGAAATTTTTCTGCCTTCCTCAACAATACGGTTAACGGTGCTCCCGCTCCAGTAGTGATCTACGACCCGACCCGGCCCGATTACACGACGGGACCCCTTGCCGGTACCCGGCAGCCGTTTCCCGGCAACATAATCACCAACCCGAATCCGATCGGCTTACTGTTTCTGTCGAAGTTGCCGAAGTGCAACCTGCCCAGCCCCACTACGTGTGATTCGGCAACGAGTGACATTCAGAACAATTATGGATTGCCAGGCCTGGACCCTTTCAATGCGCACAGGTTCGACATTCGGTTGGATTGGGCCAAAAGCGACAGGCAGCGCATCTTCACCCGCTTTTCCTACGACAAATTAATCTTCTCCACAGCCAACGTCTTTCCCAGCGGCTGGGACCCCGACTACGCCCAGAACACGACCAACGGGCGCAATATTCTCATAGCGGACGACCTGACGCTGAATTCCTCCACCGTCCTGAACTTGCGCTATTCCTTTACGCGGCACTATGAGAATCAGGGAAATCCAGCGTACAGTAACACCAATATAACGAGTCTGGGCTTTCCCGCTTCGCTGGCCTCGCAGGTGGTCTACAAACAGCTGCCGTTCATCGAATTTAGTGATGTAGGTGGAGGCGTTGGTGGCACCGCGGACTACAACAACTTTCGCTATGCCAGTGAGAACAGCGATGCCAACGCAGCCATCACTAAAGTTTGGGGCAAGCATCAAATATCGACTGGCTTCGAGTGGTTGAAGCGTTTCCTCAACGTCGGCCAGCCGCCGGCGCCCTCGGGCTCGTACTTGTTTGACGTCAGCGCTACCGATCAGACCGTCGCCAGCGTTGTCGGCGGCAGCGATTTCGCCTCAACCCTCATCGGCCTCAGCACGTCGCCTGGCACCGAAAACGGTGATTACCCAAATTTCACCAAGGACGTTTTTGCCGCCGAATCCAATCCCTACTACGGCGCATTCGTGGAAGACACTTACCACCCCACGACGAAGCTGACGATCACCGCCGGCCTCCGCTGGGACATCTTCGGCGGACGGAATGAGCGTTTCAACCGCCAGGAATACTTTAATCCCACCATCAGCAACACCCTCAACGGAGTCTCTTACACGGGAGCGGAAATCTACGTAAACAGCGGCAGTCGCTCCCCGTTTACATCAAATTTGCACAACTTTGGACCTCGCCTGGGTTTCGCCTGGCAGCCCGTCACCCACCTGGTCGTCCGCGGTGGTGGGGGCTTCTACTACGGCCCCAGCACCCACAACGTCGGTAGCGCTCTCTTGAACACCGATGGGTTCTCCTCCTCAACACTTTGGAACTCGAGTTGTTACAACGCGAATGGCGATGGCAATACGACCTTCAACGGTACATCGGCATGTCAAGGTGCGCAGGCCGGAAGCCCGCCGCTCTCCCCCGACCTATTTACAGGCCCCTATTCATTAAGCAACCCATTTCCCAACGGGGTTGTCCCAACCATCACCACCGGGCCTCCCGGACTGGCCAACAACTTGGGGGTTCAGTTGAGCACTGTGCTGCGCTCCCAGCGCACACCGACCACCTATAACTTTAATTTCGCCCTGGAGTATGAACTGCCACATCAAGTTGTGGTGACGGCCGGCTATGTCGGCAGCCGGGGACTTTTCCTGCCCTTTAGCAACGTTGATCTGAACCAGCTTTCTCTGGGCACGATCGGGAAATACGGTGCTTCGCTGTGCGTCGTGACGAGCTCGTCGTGCCTGGTGCCCAACACCGGCCCGGTGAGCCTCAACTCCAACTTCAGTGGCGGCCCGGTCCCCTTATGGGCGACTCTCCAGCAGTTTCCCCAATTCGGGAACGGTGGCTACGGTGCCGGCAACGGTGTGCTTGTGAATGGCTATCCCGCGGGCGATTCTGAGTACAGCTCTCTGCAAACCAAAGTTCAGAAGAGGCTGACTAACCACTTCACCACCCTCGCCACTTTTACCTGGGGAAAAATTATCACCGACGACGGGAATCCGCCCCTGGGCTTCGTAGGTACTCACAATGGCGTCGCTCAGGATTGGAGGAATCTGAATTTGGAACACTCGATCAGCCCGCAGGATGTCAAGTATCAGTTTACCGGGGAGGCGTCCTACGACCTGCCGGTTGGCAAGGGCAGGGCCGTGAATTTGAACGGTGTGGCTAACGGCATTGCTGGCGGGTGGACGGTAAATGCCATCGGCTATCTCAGCACGGGCGTTCCCATCGCATCGCCCCTTTCGGGAGTAACGCCGACATACTTCAATCAGCGAGCCGACCTGACCTGCGATCCCAGCAAGGGCGCTCCGCATACCGTAGCGGTGTGGTTTACTGACAGCTGCTTCGCAATCCCAGGGACCGAAAATGGCGGCGTGATCAACCCATTTACGCCGGGAACCTCTCCGGCCTATCTCGACCATGTTCGAACACGCGGGGCGCGCGATCTGGACCTATCCGTTTACAAGTCGTTCTCGTTCGGAGAAAGCAAAGCGCTCCGTTTCGATGTCTCCTCCTATAACCTCACCAACACGCCCCAATACGGATACCCGACTGTGCCTAGTATCGTGGCCGCGAGTCCGCAGGGTCAGAATCTTCCCTTCGGACAGATATTGGGCACGGTCAACACTCCGCGCCAGTTCCAGTTTGGAGCGAGATTTACATTCTGATTAGGTTTCAAGAAAAGTCCCGGCCAGAAAACGGCCGGGATTTTTTGTTTCAGGGCAAGCTTAGGCACTCAGCCTACCGGAACCTGCTGCGGCGCGGCTACGGCTTGCAGAGCGTGCTCCAGGTCGGCGATCAGATCGTCTACATTCTCGATGCCCACTGATAACCGAATCAACTGCTCGGTTACCCCCATCCTGGCGCGCTCTTCGGCAGGAATCATGGCATGCGAGGTGAGCACTGGGATCGATACCAGGGATTCAACTCCGCCCAGGCTGGGCGCCAGCGTGAAGAGGCGCATCGCCTCGGTCACTCGCCGCGCATCCTCGGCCGTTCCTTCGACCTCAAAGCTGACCATGCCGCCTCCACCGCTCATCTGCGCGCGCGCCAAAGCATATTGCGGATGCTGTTCAAGAAACGGATAATTTACGCTCCGCACCTTGGCATGTTCTGCCAAAAACTCCGCGACTTGCTGCGCATTCTCGTTCTGCCGCGCTACACGCACCGCCAGCGTCTTCAATCCGCGCACCAGCATCCACGAGGCATGCGGATCCATACAGTTGCCCAGCGTTGTGCGTGTCTCCCAAATCTTTTCTATCAGTTCGTGCCGTCCGGCCATGACACCGCAAATCAAGTCCGTATGACCGGCGAGATATTTCGTTCCTGAATGCATTACCAGATCGATACCGAACTCTGCAGGATGTTGATTGATCGGCGTTCCGAACGTTGCATCAACCAAGCTGAGCAGATTGTGCTTCCTGGCGAGCCCGGCCGCTTTCTTAAAATCCACCACGCGCAAGGTTGGATTGGTGGGTGACTCCAAGTAAAGCAATTTCGTGTTAGGACGAATCGCGCGCGCGTGCTGTTCATAGTCCACGGTATCGACGAACGTGGTTTCGATGCCCATCTTCGGCAGCCATTGCGAGAGAAACTTGTTTACGCCACCATAGATATCACGTTGCGCCACGACATGGTCGCCGCTCTTGAGCAGCGCCATCAGCGTGGTTGTGACCGCCCCCATACCCGAGGCGAACGTAAGAGCCGCGTCTACGCCTTCCAGTGCGGCGATTGTTTTCTCCGCGACCGTATTTGTCGGATTGCCGTAACGCGTATAAAAGTGGTCGGTATGCGTAGCCTGCAACTGCTCGTCGTTATCGGTGACTTCAAATGTGGATGTCTGGAAAATCGGCGTAGCCAGTGGTCCGTTTTTCTTGTCTAAATCAGCGACGCCGCGCACAGCCTTCGTCTCGGAGTGGTGCTTGCCCTGTTTCATGAGTGCCTCGCTCCTTCAGATTAATTGCAGCCGAGGCGTCCAGCAAGTGAAGCGTTCTGCTGTGAACCATTTATAATTCCGAGTTCATGAATCTTGGCCTGAAAGATCGTGTCGCCGTCGTCGCGGCATCCAGTCAGGGAATCGGTCGTGCTACGGCGGAGGCCTTCGCCGCGGAAGGTTGCCGGGTCGCTATGTGCGCCCGAAATCAGCAAACCCTCCAGGATGCAGCGGAGAACATCAGAAAGCGATACAGCGCTGAGGTTCTTGCCGAAGCCTTCGACGTAACCGACGCCACAGCTGTTCAGCGTTTTGTTGCCGATGTGGCCAAGAAATTCGGTAGCGTCGATATTTGCGTAAGCAACGCGGGAGGACCCCCGGCAAAGGGTTTTCTCGCTGCCAGTCTCGACGAATGGCAACGCGCCATCGAACTGAATTTCCTCAGCACCGTTTATTTCGCCCGTGAAGTAATCCCGCACATGCAGCGCAAACGCTGGGGCCGCATCATCACTCTTACATCGATCACGACCAAGCAGCCGGTCACTGATCTGGTGCTCTCGAATGCCGTGCGCGCGGCCGTTGTGGGTCTGGTCAAAAGTCTTGCGAACGAATTCGGCAAAGACGGAATTCTTGTGAATAACGTCGGTCCCGGTTTCACCGCGACGGATCGCCTGAAGGAGTTGGCCGCAGCACGGTCTTCATCGTCAGGAAAAAGCGAACAGGAGATTTTCGATGGCTGGGCTGCGGATGCCCCGCTCAAACGCTTAGGCGAGCCGCGCGAGGTTGCCGAGACTATCGTTTGGTTAGGCTCGGACGCCGCTTCCTACATCACAGGCCAAACCATTCTCGTCGATGGCGGTATGTACAAAGGGTTATAAATTTCACAGGTCAGCGGAGAACGCATGCGTTCGATAGCATCCCGGATGTCAGTCATGAGCGGCGAAGGCGCGCTCTCAGTCTTTGCTCACGCCAAGGAACTGGAAAGCCAGGGCCGCTCCATTATTCATCTGGAATTGGGTGAGCCGGATTTTCATCCGGGTGCGTCGGTAGTCGAATCTGCCGCCAAAGCCCTCGCCGATGGCAGGGACCGTTATTGCGCTGTAGCAGGAGTTCCCGCTTTGCGCGAAGAAATCGCGGTGTATCTGCAACGCACGCGCAATATCAGTGTTTCCGCCGCTGACATCGTGATCGCGCCGGGCTGCAAGGCGGCGCTGTTTTTTGCCATGATGTCATTGCTCGAGCCGGGGGACGAAGTTCTTTATCCCGATCCTGGCTTTCCCGGATATCCCTCAATCACACTGGGTCTTGGCGCAGTCCCTGTGCCGTTCGAGCTCTCGCTGCACAATCACTTTCAGCCGGACTTGTCCGAGATTGCTTCGAAGATTACACGCCGCACCCGCATGTTGATTACGAACTCTCCGGGCAATCCCACCGGGACCGTATATACGGACGCAGTGCAGAGAGAACTAGCGGAACTGGCGGTAAAGCACGATCTCTGGGTGCTCTCCGACGAAATCTACGCGCGCATCATTTACAGCGACGAATATCTGTCGATGCTGCGTTATCCCGGGATGAAAGAGCGCACCGTGATCATTGACGGATTTTCGAAAAGCTTTGCCATGACCGGATGGCGCCTGGGCTATGCCGTCACTCCGCCAGAGGTGGCGGCTGCGCTGGCCATGATGGCGATTAACAGTTACACCTGCGTAGCCGAATTCACCCAATACGCCGCCATTGATGCCCTGCGCGATCGCGAAGGCAACACTCCGAGAATGGTCGCCGAGTTTGCTCGCCGGCGAACGCAGTTTGTGGACGATTTGAATAAAGTCCCGGGGTTCCGTTGCGAACTTCCCGAAGGCGCATTCTACGCCTGGATCGACATTCGAGGGACCGGCTCCAGCGCCGAAGAGGTCTGTCGCATTCTATTGGATGAAGCCGGAGTCGCTGCCATTCCCGGAGCTGCCTTTGGCCCATCCGGCAAACATTTCGTGCGATTCTCATTCGCCTCGTCGGTCGAAAATCTGAAGAAGGCCGCGGCTCGCATTATGAAAGTCTCGACCGCATGGCAAGGAACCCTGGTAGCAATATAGCCGCCACTACTGAAAATGTTGCGGTTCAAGGTTTTGGGTGGCGCAGCGCTTCAGCGCTGCGATGAATTGCTGTAATGAATTGGGGCTTCAGCCCCTGAGGGAAATATGAAATTGGCACGGCTCGTCTTGCCCGGTTTCCTGCTCTGCGTCACAGCCCTTGCAGCAGTTCTTTCCCACGCTCAGGCCCGACCACTTCCCGGTCCCGATGTCCAGCAGATATACCAGCGTCTGCTGCCAGAAATCGACAAAATCCCCGCCTTTGATCACCACGCGCATCCTGGATTCTCCGACGACCCTGATGTCGATGCCATGGCCGCGCCCCCCGATTTCAGCGAAGCCGTGCGCACGCGCGACGATAATCCCGAACTGATCGCCGCCGCCAAAGCTTTGTTCGGATACCCCTACACAGATCTTTCGCCGGAACACGCCAAGTGGCTGGTCGCAAAAAAGGCTGAACTCAAGAAACAATATCCCGGCACTGCCTACTTCGACATGATTCTCGACAAAATCAACACCGAAAGCTCTGCCGCTAACCGTGCGATGATGACCGATTATCTCGACCCCAAGCGCTTTCCGTGGGTCTTCTTCGTTGACTCTTTTATGTGGCCGTTCAACAACCAGCGCGAGTCCGCGCGCAATCCTGATGAAGAAGTTTACATTCCCCTCCAGGAGAAAATGCTGCACCGCTGGATGCAGCAGGGAAACGTTACGAAACTCCCGGTCGATTTCGATGGCTATTTGAAGTTCATCACCCAGGTACTGGAAGAGAATCGAAACAAAGGCGGCGTCGCCATGAAGTTTGAAGTGGCCTACTTCCGGCCTACAACTTTCGGCGACCCTACGCGCGAGCAGGCTGCAGACCTGTATTATCGCTACGTCACCGGCGGCATTCCCAGCGAGAAGGATTACCGCACGTTTCAGGATTACATCTTCCGTTATCTCATTCTGGAAGGCGGGCGCCTGCATCTTCCCGTGCACATTCACTCCGCAGTCGGCATCGGCGACTACTTTAATCTGTCGCAGAGCAACATCATGAATTTCGAAAGCGTGCTGCGCGATCCGCGCTACCGCAACACAACCTTCGTCATGCTCCACGGCGGATATCCACTCGAGCGCGAGGCTATCTGGCTCGCTGCTATGAAGAACGTTTATTTCGATTCCTCGTTCGAAGAGCTTGCGCAATATCCATCCGCGTTCAAAGACGTACTCAAGATGTGGCTGGAGACTTTCCCCGATAAGGTCACCTTCGGCACGGATGCTTTCCCTTACAATGAAGTCCTGGGCGCGGAAGAGAGTTACTGGCTGGGCGCGAAATCGGCGCGAACTGCATTGGCTGCCGCTCTCGCGGAAATGATCTCGGAAAATGAAATCACTGAAGAGCGGGCTCTGGAACTGGCGCGCGGTTATCTGCACGATAATGCGGTAAAGTTATACGGTGGCAGAGTTCATTAATTATGGCGAAAAAACTAAAAACCAGCCGGGCATCTGTTAAGAATGCAAAAGCAAAACGCAATACAAAGCCGCATTCTCGCGCGCAACACACCGTCACGAAACATGCCGCCGCTAAGACGCCTCTGCAGTACGTTCCGTGGCACACCATTCCGCTGGAAGAATTAAATCCACTTTTACAGCGCCAATTTGTGGTCGGCCAGGAAATTATGGTGGCGCGAGTCCTGCTGAAAAAGGGATGCATCGTTCCCGAACACAGCCATCACAACGAGCAACTGACGTACATATTGGATGGTGCGCTGAAGTTCTGGATTGATGGCCGGGAAATTGTTGTTCATGCCGGCGAGGTTCTTTGCATCCCGGCGCACATGCCGCACAAAGCGGAGGCATTGGAAGACACGGTGGATCTTGACGTTTTCAATCCTCCCCGCGCGGATTGGATCAACAAAACGGATCAATACCTGCGCGGCGAGAAATAGCAATTTACTTCATGCCACCCTCCGCTACGCCTGGCCGCAAGTTTGATAAGCAAGGTTCTCTACAGAACCAGCGCAAGGCCACGTTCAGCTTCCGCTGCATCGGATGCGGCGCACTTACCCATGAAGCCGCACAACATTTTCGCTGCTCGCATTGCGATAACTTGCTCGAGATAACCGATCCAAACTGGAAGTCGCCCGATTTGAATGCTAGCGTTTTAAAATCCATTTGGCGCGAGCGTCGTTGTTCGAACTCGCCGCTCGACCTCAGTGGCGTTTGGCGGTTCCGCGAACTTCTGCCTACGCCCGAGTCTGCCGAGGAAGTAATTTCCCTGCGCGAAGGAAACACTCCGCTCTACGATCTCCCGCAAGCCGCCCGCCGCATGGGCGTTTCACGGCTCTACGGCAAACATCAGGGAATGAATCCGACCGGCTCGTTCAAAGACGCGGGCATGACGGTTGCCGCCACGTTCGCCCGCGAAGGCGGATATCGTTGGGTCGCCTGCGCTTCCACAGGAAATACGTCAGCATCCATGGCGGCCTACGCTGCTCGCGGCGGCATGTGCAGCCTCGTCCTCGTCCCCGACGGGAAAATTTCCTGGAGCAAATTATCGCAAGCTTTGGATTACGGTGCGCTCACCTGTCAACTGCGAACTGATTTCGATGGCTGCCTGCGCCTGCTTCAGGAGCTTGTGCAGCGCGCCCCGGTTTATCAACTGAACTCCATTAATCCATTCCGGCTGGAAGGCCAGAAAACGCTTGCCATCGAACTTCTGGAGCAACTTGATTGGAATCCGCCCGACCACATAATTGTCCCCGGAGGAAATCTCGGCAATAGCTCGGCGATTGGCAAGGCGCTGCTTGAAATGCTTGAGCTGGGATTGATCCCGCGTCTTCCGAAATTATCTGTAATTCAAGCCGAAGGAGCGAACGCCCTGGTTCGCACTTTGCGTGAAGCCGGCGGCAAGCAGCTGGTGAGTGTGCAGCCCGAAACCCGCGCCACTGCTATCCGCATCGGTAATCCCGCTTCGTGGGAAAAAGCAGTCAAAGTTATTCAAGCTACCGGCGGCGCGTGTGAAGAAGTGAGCGAGGTGGAGATCGCGATAGCAAAAGCCGAAATCGGTGCGGAAGGGATCGGCTGTGAGCCTGCTTCCGCGGTCACACTGGCTGGTTTGAAAAAATTGCGGACGCAGGGCTTCGTAAGAGCAGAAGAGACGGTCGTCCTGGTGCTCACCGGGAACCTGCTAAAAGATCCCGACTTCACCATGGAGTTCCATCGCGGCGAGCTTTTTCCCGATGACGCAAACGAGCGCGATAACGTTGCCTTGAACTCACTACGCCACCCTCCGGTTGTGCTCGATGCCAATCTGGACGCGATTCTCCAAACTCTGGAGCGAGCGGAGAAATCTGATCCTGCGCACGCCAATGTCTAAGAAGAAAAAGAAATCACCTGCAATGCCGCTGCACCTGGCTCTCCCGGCGACCTCAGCCAATCTCGGCCCAGCCTTTGACGCAGCCGCCCTGGCAATGGATTTATACATCACCATCGATGCCCGGCCCTCCTGCAATTTTTCGATTCGCGCCACTGGCCGCGATCTGAAAATTTGCGAGACTTTAGAAAATCACCTTATCCTCACCACCTACCGCGAGATTCTTCAGGCGGAAAGCAAAGAGATTATTCCGCTTTCTCTTCGTATTCGAAACGACATTCCAATCGGCAAAGGCTGTGGGTCCTCCGCCGCGGCGCGCTTGGCCGGCATCGCATTGGCAAATCATTTCGGACGTTTGCGCTGGACCGATGCGCAAATCATCGGCGAAGCCTCTCGCCGCGAACACCATCCGGATAATGCTTCCGCCTGCTGGATGGGCGGACTCACCGTGGCGCGCATGTCCGGAGAAGCAGAAGCTCAAGTGGTGAGCATCAAGCCGAAAGGGAACTGGCCGTTATTGCTCGCGCTTCCCGAGCAGGTTCTTTCTACCGAGGAAGCTCGCCGCGTGCTCCCGGCGCAGTATTCCCGCGCCGACGCAGTGGTCAATATTCAAAACTCAATGATGTTGCTCGCCGCTTTTATGCAGGGTGAGCACGCGCTGCTGGCAGCTGCGCTGGATGATCGCATGCACCAGCCTTACCGTTCCGCACTCTGTCCTTTGCTACCATGCCTGCAGGGATTGCGGGGGAATCCTGGAATTCTCGGCGCCGTCCTCAGCGGGGCTGGTCCATCGGTGATCGTCTTTCTCGATCCCCGCACTTCACTTCAGAAAACTAGAAAAATTATTGCCGCTCACCTTGCCGAGAATAGACTGCGTGCCGAGTTGCTTCTCACCTCGATTGCTGCGGGCGGAGCGCACAGATAAAATTCTCCGAATCGTCTGATTGGAAATGAACTAGTGATTTCCTCAAGCAGAAACTTTCCTCGCCTGCGCGTGTTAATTTCAAACATAGGGTCGCCGCTTCAGAAGAGCTTAGTAAGTACTTGGGGTGTGCACGATGAAGCCGAAGATGCATCATCACGTCCAGCCACGTGAGAGCGAACCGTCGCGCAATAAACAAGCCTGGGATAAACAAGCCACTGAAGAGATCCAGAAGTTTCTTCGAGCCCTCGACTCCTATCCCGGCCGTGTGGCCAAGGATCCGAGCGTTAGCTTCCATCGACACTTATCCAGCCTCTTCAAGGCTTCCTCAAAAAAAAACAGATGAGGCCCGCCGTCACCGACTTGTGAATATTTCTATCGGCTGGCCGGAGGTACGATTCCGTTCATGCGCAGATACTCCACCATTTGCCCGTAGTGGTCGAATCCGTGAGCAGTCACGCTGGTTGCCACTCCCAGTCGCGTAATTGATCCCTCACCGAACGGGCTCTTCAATGGAGAGACCAGATTTGTTTCGTTGATGGTTTGAATCGCCTTGTGAACATAGGCGAAAGAATCCTTCAAATAGTTCAGGATCTCCGCCTTGGTCTTGATCGACGCCGGCCCAGATTCATCTCCGACATCTACCGGAACCTTCTCGCTTAATATTGCCGCCCCAAAAATATAATTCACCGCCGCCACGTGCTTTATCTGTTCGCCGAATGTGCGAGCGCCTTTGAATTCGCCATTACTGGGCGCGAACCCGAATTTGTCCTCGGGCATCGCTTCGGCCGCGGAAACAAACTCATGTTCCATACTGGTGACCGCGTGGTCGAGGACTTCAGTGACCGTCTTATGCTGCTCATTCTTGTTGTTCGCCTGCGCTGAAGCCAGCCCCGCAAACAGCAGCACGCAAAATGCAACCCACCCAACCTTCCTGTTAATCATCGATTTCTCCCTTTGGACTACCCAGTGTCCCTCTGTGTCCCCTGTGCTAAAAGTTTTTCTCTGTCAAGATTTACCGATTGCAAAAGGCCATTCCGCGCCCCTCCAAGCCCGAACCATATAAATCGCCAGCCCGGTCAACAATATTACTATTGCATACCGTATTTCCTTCTGCCAGTTCGCGCGATTGAACAGGATGAACAGAAATCCGGCAATCGCGGCCAAAGCCGGCACCGGATACAGCCACATGCGAAACGGACGCGGGAACTCCGGACGCGTCACTCGAAACACGATCAATCCAACTGCCTGCACCAGAAATTGCAGAATCAAACGAATGACCACCAGAGCCGCGATTGCATCGCGCAGCCGCAGAAAGCAAAACGCCGCTGCTGCCACTCCTAACGCCAGCAGCGATACATACGGGAAGCGGTATACGGGATGGACTTTGGCAAATGCCTTGAAATAATTTCCGTCCAAAGCCGCCGCGTACGGAACCCGTGAATAACCCAACATTAACGAGAAGACCGACGCGAACGCGGCTACGATGATCAGCCCCGTCACCAGCCGCGCCGCCCACGGCCCGTAAATCCTCTGCATAAACAACGACACAACGTACAACCCATTATTGTTATGCCCCGCTTGAAGCATTTCCCGCCACGGAACCACCGCTAGAATGCACAAGTTCATCGCTAGATATAGACAGGCCACCAGCAGAATAGAAAGCAGCAAAGCTCGCGGAATATTCCTAGTTGGATCTTTTATTTCGTCGCCTAGATAGCAGACGTTGTAGTAACCCCAGTAATCGTAAGTGGCCACGAGCATGGCTCCGCCCAAGCCGGTAAAGAATCCATGTGAAAGCGTGAATGCACCAGGAGGAAAATCAAATGCGCGAGCTGCATTGAAGTGAGTCAGACCGGCGAAGATGATCCATCCGATCGTTCCCATCACGCCAATCCAAAGTATGTTCGAAAGCCGCCCGATCACCGTAATGCGCCGATAGAGCAGCAACACCGTCAGGAAGCAAACGATGACCGCGAGGGCGGTCCCCTGCGTCACAATCCAGCTGACTTGCAAAGGGCCCGCCCACGGGATGGATAAAGATGCAGTGTGCGCCGTGTAAACGGTTTCCAGGCTGGGCCAGTAGTAAGCGGCGTACCCGGCGAGCCCGATGCATCCCGTGGCAATGGAAAGCGGCGCGCTGAAGGAAAGTTGCCAGATAAACAAAAATGAAATCAGCCGTCCCCATTTGCGCGGGCCATAAATCTCGTTGAGGTAGCGATACGGTCCACCTGATCCCGGCATTGCAGCGCCTAGCTCCGCGGAGACCAGTCCATCACACACGGCTAACAGCGCGCCTGCAATCCATCCCAGCATCGCCTGCGGGCCGCCCATAGCGCTCAAAACCAGCGGCATGGTGATGAACGGACCCACGCCGATCATGTCGATCATGTTGAGCGCAGTTGCGCTCCCCAACCCCATGCCGCGGATCAGGCCGGGCGAATCCGAATTGCTTTGCGGGGGCGCGTGCATTGCTTGTCGGGCGAGTTTCGGGCATTACGGATGAAGCAAGACTCTTCCGCTTATCTTTCGCTGTTCAAATGCCACATGCGCCTGGGCAGCTTCTGCAAGCGGATACGTGCGATCAATACGGATAGAAAGCTTACCTTGCCCTACCCAGTCGACGAAGTGTTCGAGATAACCAGGATATTCTTTGATGTAAGGGCTGCCATTTGTGCGGGTCAAGAACAGCGATCCCTTTTCCTGCAACTTCATAAGGTCAAACGGTGGCACATACCCGCTGGATTGGCCGTAGATCACAAGATATCCGCCGGGAGCGAGACTATCGAGGCTCGCCTCAAAAGTATCCTTACCAACGCCGTCGTAGACGACGCTGACTCCGCGGCCTCCCGTAACCCGTCTCGCTTCCTGGGCAATATCGGACTCACTGGAAAGGATAACCTCGTCCGCGCCAGCCTCTTTTACAAATGTAGATTTGTCCCTACCTGAGGTGACCCCAATCACTCTACCTCCGCGAATCTTCGCCATCTGGCAGAGCAACAGGCCGATGCCTCCAGCCGCAGCGTGAATCAAGCACCAGTCTCCGGATTTTATTGGGTATGCGAAATGCGTGAACGCGTAAGCCAGGAATCCCTGATTCATACCCCCTGCTGCCTGTTCAACAGAAATTCCTTGGGGTACACGGATGAGCCATGCGGCTGGGGCGAGCGCATGTGTGGCGTACGAATTTCCTGCGAAGACAACGCGATCTCCCACTTGAACGTTGTCAACGCCGGTACCAATTGCTTGGACGACTCCAACTCCCTGGCTGCCCAGAGTTGCCGGAAGTTCAGGCTCGCCCGCATTGGCACGGCGGTAGAAGCCTTGGCCGACAAGTTCTCCGCGGCGCTTTTGAACGTCAAGAAAGTTAACGCTGGCAGCCTCCACACGCACCAAGACTTGTCCTTGGCCAGGAGCCGGCGTGGGCAAGTCCTCCAATTTCATGACTTCCGGTCCGCCATAGGAATGAATGCGAATTGCGTGCATCGAGTTTCGTCCGTTCTCTTCGAAAACTACGCGATGGATTACTGCTTTTCATGCCCTGCGCTCAACAAATTCACATACAACCGCACCGCACCGGGTACGCCCGCCGGCAATTGACGGAAGAATGCATAGCCCGTGTAGATATAAATTCCTTTGCCGTACTGCGCCTGCAGCAAGCCGCCTTTTTGGGGCTCTTCACCCGGATCCTGACACGCTAAGAGCGGTTTGAAATGATCATCCCACTTGTCCATGAAGTAGAGTCCGCGCTCCTGCACCCATCCGTCAAAATCTCGCTCAGTAATTGTGTTGGGATAATGAAAAATTTCATCCTGCGGCGCCAGAATATCGACCGGAGCTTCCTCAACGGAAACCCGCGCCCGGCTTAGCTCCGCGGGATATGGCGTGAAATGCCCGTCGTTAAAATCCGCCATGCCGCTATTGTATTGCACCACCAGCGTTCCGCCTGCAGCGACAAAATCCAGCAGCTTCTTATTGTTCGCCGCCACATCTTTTTGTGTATCGTAGGCGCGAATCCCCAGCACAATCGTTCCGTAGCTACTCAAATCTTCGCTCGCCAGTTTCTCCGGCGAAATCAGACTGACATTCATTCCCAGCTGCTGCAGAACCGTGGGAATATCATCGCCCGCTCCCATAACGTAAGCGACCTTTAAATTGTGCGGGACTTGTACATCCACAATGCTCACCCGCTGCAACGCAGGCTGGTAGTAATAGGAGCTACCCAGATCCTCACGAGTCACCAGGGTGTAGCCTTCGTCGAACTTTTTGCCCTCCGCATCCAGCGTGGCGCGCACCTGGTCGCGTCCTTCCTGCAGGCCGGCAGGGAAGACTGAGAAGTGAAAATCCTGTTTCTCCCCGCGCCGCGTGAACTTCACCTCCAACTGCGCGGGCTCCGAGTGCCAACCCTGCGGCAACTCCAGCCGCAATATGCCCGGCATTTCGCGATTCAGATTGCTGGTCACGCCCACCGTAACCGTGGAACTCGCGCCGTTATGAGTCGAGATCACGTGCGTTCCGGGTTCCAGTGCAACCGAAAATGCCGGGACTACGGCTACCGGACGCGCTCGTTCCTTCCCGTTATCGTCTTCGAATGTTGTTACAACCGTGGCTCCAATCGCACCTTTCGCTCGCTCACCGCCCGCACCCGCAACGGAATACTCAACCCGCGCCCGCAGCACCGGAGGCGGGAAAGGAAGCGTGGCATATCTCTCGTTGTCGATATGATTGATGCTATCGGTAAAGGGATTATCCCGATGCCAGTACGGACGGGTGAAGGCGGCATTATCAGGAACTTTCAAGCGAAAGACTGCGTGCACACTATCTCCAGGTTTGATCACAACCTGCTTCGTCTTATCTGAAATTGTGCTCCAGCCTTCCGGTACTTCCAGTTTCAATCCTTCGAGCAGCAGCCGGTCCTTCGATCCATTATGAAAATCCACCGCAACCATGAAATCCTGGCCCGGAGAAACAGTCGTTCGCGCGTCCGTTTCTTTCGGCAAGAGTTTTGATGGTTCCGCACGCGAGACTACCATTGCCGCAAGATTCACGTTCAGCGCATCGTTAAGCGCGGCCTGCGCCTGTTCTGTCTTTTCTTCGAGCCGGGCACTCAGATCAACCTTCGCGGCCGCACTAAGACCGGATTTCCCAACCTCCTCATTAATCCTCTCGAACTCCGCGATCACCCTGGTTAGCGGCGCTACCGCAGCCGGCGAATCGTTGTGGTTCGCATCCGCGCCGGCTGCGGAAACCTCACCCGCGATCTTTGTCAATTCTTGCCGCAACTGCGGAACCCTGGATTCCTCCGTCCCCAAACGCGTTGCCAGTCCGGGCAAACTGCTATCGATCCCATCAAAGAAATCTTTTTCATGCCCGTCTTTATCGAGCTTCGCGGGTACGATCGAATCCACCAGCTTGTAAAACGTAAACCGGTCTCCTGGCTCGACAGTCCAGCTTCCGGATCCCTGCGAGAGCTGATGCCGCAATCCTTCCATCGCAAACTGTACGTATGACATGCCTAAATCAGCGTCTGGCTTACCGGTATTCAGCTTCACCGTCCAGTTCGCATCCGGACAGGTCATCGCCCCGAACCCGCACACATTGCCGATGTAAAGTTTCTTAGCTTGCCAGGGCAGCAATCCTTGCGCAATCTGCTCGGGAAAGCGCTTGGGGTCCGCTGCCGCTCCGAATGCCTCCTGGGTCAGGATGCTGGATGCCTGGTGATGCCCATGTCCATCCCGCGGCGTGCCCGAAAATCGAGCAACCAGCACATCCGGACGGAATGTCCGAATCACCCGTACCATATCGCCGAGCGCAACATCGTGCCCGCCCCACTTCGAGAAAGTTTCCTCCGCACTTTTCGAAAAGCCAAAATCGGCCACCCGCGAAAAGCGCTCCTGCACCCCGTAATACTCATCCGCCGCAAGTAGTTCCAAACTCCTCAGTACGCCGAGCACATCTGACAAATTGCTGCCAACTTTGTTTTGCCCGCCCTCGCCGCGATTCAAGGTCATCAACAGCACGCTGTCGCCGTGACCGCGCGATTCCAGCGTTAGCATTCCCCCATCTTCATCATCCGGGTGCGCCACGGTCTGCATCAGGCGTGCGGTTGTGCCCAATCGCCGCAGCATCAAGCGCAAGCCGAGAGTGCCTCGATCCTGCGGAAGTTCGGGAGGAGTTCCCTGGTAAGGCAGTTGAGGAAAATCCGTTACCGACCATGGATGATTGTCTGCTGGCAGCGCCGCCGAAGTGCGAGCAGTTTCTCCCGTCTGCTGTGGCGCAGCCAGCAGCAGCAAAGGAGACGCCAAAAAAAGTAACAAGAATGAGCCGTGGGTTGTTACAGCTTTCAAGAAATGCTGGACGGGCCGCTGCCAGCGGTCGGCGAGTTGGTCAAGTTCCAAATATTTCACCCTACAAGGATGGGGCCTAGCCCCGCTTGGACGCAAATTCTTTGGCTGCGGTGCAATTTGACCGTCATCAAATTACTTCTACTGCCCTCGCCCTTCCTTCAATGTCTGCTGACAAGTGCTGGCGGCTGTCAGCACGTCGTCAAACGCTGTTTCTTTCCGCAAGCTCTTCAATAGCGGATCTTCCAATAACGCGGAATACGCGCAGTAATTCTGTTGAACCGCCGCCTTCAGCAGATGCAAGGCGGCATCTTTCTGTCCGCAATACGCCATCAGTGCGCCAACGTGGTACCAGGCCTCGGGGTCGGGTTCCGTCATCACCGACGCTTCTTCGTCCCGGACAATTCGGTCCATATCGGCCGGCTTCTGCGGATCCGTGCAGGCCACGAGCAAATCCCGATGATAGATAGGAGCTTTGGCCACACTCTTTACCGCCTCGCGGGCCTGCGTCACGTTGCCAGCAGTCAGATAAACATAAGGCGTTGCCCAGGCGGCCCACTCAGAACCTGCGTCCAGGTGAACGAAGTCCATGGCGCGATCCGTCTGCCCAAGCGCCATGAAGGCCCAGGCGCAGGAGCGGAAAGTAAAGTTTCCCGGGTCGAGCGAGCGTGCCGAATTGCACTCCTGCGCCGCTTTCTCTTGCATCCCCGCGTAGCGCAGCACATAGCTAAGCGCGAAGTGGGCATCGGCACTTTGAGGTCTTCGCCGCACGAGGTCTGTGGCAGCGTCATAGGCACGACCCAACTCGCCGCGGTCCACCCGGTTCACGATCAGATTGCTGGCCGCTTCCACCAGGTTCGGATCCAATGAGAGCGCTCGTTCATAGGCGGCATTCGAGCGCTGGAACATCGCCTCGCCGCCGCCGCCGTACAAAGAGTCGAAGTAATAACGCTGTCCCAGCGCTTCCCACGCCGGCGCATAGTTGCGATCTTCTCCGACAACATGCTCCAGAACCGCGATTGCATCCTTATTCGGCCCAGGATCATGCGGCAGCGCCAGGCTATGCAGATACAAGTCGTATGCTTCCTGACTCTGCGGGCGAGATGCCGTGCTCAACGTTCCCGCCGCGACACCCAAAGCCGGCAACAGCCCTTGCTGCACCTGCGTGCTCAATTGCGACTGCAACGAAATCAAATCATTCACGGAGGCCGTCGCGCTGCCCTGCCAGAGCAGCCGGTCGTTGGGCACATCAATTGCCTCCAGGGTCACGGTTAATTTCTCCCCCTGGCGCATAAAATGCCCCATCAGCAGCCGGCCCACGTGCAGTTGCAATCCCACTTTGTGCGGATCCAGATCCGGCTCAACATACTTGCGCGTGACCGAGGAAGGACGCACCTCCAGCGAACGAGAGTAACTCAAGACGCTGGTCAGTTCGTCAGCCAGCGCGAAGCGCAAATAGTCCACGCTGACATCACCGTTCATGTTTTGCAACGGCAAAACCGCAATAGCATTCCGTTCCTCGGCACTGGCCACTTCGCGATGCTTCCACCAGTACGCTCCCACCGCAGCCAACACCGTGGCCAACATGGCCAGACTTCCTAACAATAACCAGAAAACCCATCGACTGCCGGGACGCCCGAAGGTCTTGCTCGCAACCCTAAGCCGGGCGGTCTGTAAACCGCTCCGCACCTGACCCGATTCATTTTCGCGCTTCAGCTGCTGCAGATCTGCCTTCATCTGCGTGGCGCTCTGGTAGCGGTCCT
This sequence comes from Candidatus Sulfotelmatobacter sp., assembly GCA_049693675.1. GTDB lineage: Bacteria > Acidobacteriota > Terriglobia > Terriglobales > Acidobacteriaceae > Sulfotelmatobacter. The sequence continues at coordinate 48,105 of JBAVQD010000118.1, forward strand.
TCCGGTCCTTCTCCATCGCCTTGCCGATGATGCCTTCCAGTTCCACCGGCACCTTTGGATTCAACTCTCCCGGCGGAACTGGCTTGTCATGCAGCACTGCGTCGAGGGTCATCAGGGAGTTCTTGCCGGTGAAGGGCTTTTTCCCGGTGGACATCTCGTACATGACCACGCCAAAGGAAAACAGGTCGCTGCGGAAGTCAATATCTTCGCTACGCGCCTGCTCAGGCGACATATAAACGGCCGTTCCCGGAATCACGCCCACAGCGGTCAAGGAATTGTCGTTCGCACCTCCATCGCTGTCGGTGCCCACGTTGTGCACCAGCTTGGCCAGCCCGAAGTCGAGGACCTTCACCTGCCCGTCTGGAGTCAGAAAAATATTTGCCGGCTTGATGTCCCGGTGCACGATTCCCTTGGCGTGGGAAGCCGCCAGCGCGTCCGCCACCTGGATGCTAATGTCGAGCAGCTTCTCGGTTCCCAGCGCATGACCTGAGATGCATTGCTTCAGGCTCTCGCCCTCCAGTTTTTCCATCACGATAAAGGGATGCCCCTTATTGTCTTCAATGCCGTGGATCGTGCAGATGTTGGGATGATTGAGCAACGATGCCGCTCTGGCTTCGCGCTCGAAGCGCTCCAGCGATTTGGGGTCGCCGGCAAGATTTTCAGGAATGAATTTCAGGGCAACGTGCCGCCCCAGCTTGAGGTCTTCAGCCTCGTACACCACGCCCATGCCACCGCCCCCGAGTTTTCCCAGAATGCGGTAGTGGGATACGGTCTGGCCAATCATGAAAGCCCATCACTCCCAACGGCGGTAATGTTAGGCTTCGCCGGTGATTCCGGTCAACTACAGCCTGTGCGCACAATTAGATGCAGGGCGCCGATCTGAACGCCGGCGAGGTTCGCCCGCCCGCGTTTCCCAAAGTGACAACCGCCACGACCTTTTGTTTGCCGACGATGTTTCCGGTGCCAAGCGTGAAGGCTACTATGAATCTTGCAAGTGATTGCCGAATTCAACTTCCATGGCGCAGAAACTTAAGGATTCTATCGAGATGCAGAAGGCTATCCGCAGGCGTGCCGCGGACCTGTACTGGCGTGGCGGAGCCGTCGTTGGCCACGACCTCGACAATTGGCGCCAGGCCGAAGCTGAAATTCTGCGCGAAACGGGTGCCCACCTGCCTCGTCCTGCCGTAGTGATTAACCTTGAAGGAGTGGTTTATACGGGAGAATACGACCTGGCAGCGGCCGATGGTTACTTGCCCGGCGAATGGAAGCCCGGAGATCGCGTCCCCATTCGCCTGGAAGGCGAAAAGCTCTTTCTTCGCCGACCCAATGGCCGCGAACTGGAAACCAGCATTATCAAGAGGATTGGCTAAAATGAATTGTCATCCTGAGATCTTTTGCGCGAAGCGCCAGCCCTGAGCTTGCCGAAGGGATCTATGCAAAACTGCAGTGCCGATGCTGTTGTAGACCATCAAGCGGTTTCCTTAACTCCTCTACGTTGTTAAGCACAAGCCTGCCGACGCTCCCACCCACTCCATATTCATGTTGTGGTCCACTCCCATCATCAAGCCACGGCCCATGCGAATAATCGTCAGTACTGCCTGCAACTCCTCGTGCCATACATACATAACGCGCACCTCCGCCTTGGTACCGCCAAACGGGGTTTCAATCACCGGTTCAAAATGTAGACGTTCCTGTAGAATGTAATCTCGCCGCCTCTCGGGCGGAATCGATGCGATATTTTGTTTCGTCGGCGCAATCATCACACCCAGCCCCGCGAAAGAATACAAAGGTTTCAACGCGTAATTCTGTAAATCGTCGGGAATCCGCTCCAGTTGATCTAGAAACCACGTCTTCGGCACCGACTCATGCTGCAAGTAAGGAATCGAAAACTTGCTGATGCGAAAATACCAGTTCGGATGCCCCGCCCATTCCACATCCAGATCGTCTCGCCAATCGAATCCCAATTTCACGTTCTTGCGTTGCAATTCGTCGACAATCGCGCGATTGTAAATCCGCCGGATCGGAACCTGTGTGCCGTTGTGCTCGTAGTAAAGCTGAGCTCCGTGCTGATTGATCGCGGCTATATCGACGGTCCTGACTCCCAGCATCTTCTCTGTCATCAGAAAATCCGGAAGAGTCTTCTGCGCGGCGGGATCAATCTCCATCAGAATGACGTTTTCCGGATCGTGATTGCCGACGATTGCCGTCCGCAACAATTCCCGGTAGGAAGCTTCATTTAGCCCACTCAAAAAAAATTTCAACTCTGAAGCCGGCGGTTGCGGGCCGGAAGCCAACATCTCCTGCAACCCGTAAACATCAATGTAGTTTTGCGCCAGCGTAACTTGGTATGCATACAGAGAAGGGAAGGCCTGTAGCTCGACCAATTTCGGCTGCAACTCTCCGCTGGCATCGTTCACTAATCCAAAATCCACCTGCACAAACATAGGATGCGGCGGCTCATTCGGAACCCGAAACTCCTCCGGAATCGACGCACTCGACCGCGCCAGATACTCCGGACTCTCCACCAGTTGCCGGATAAGAACCTTGCCATCGTCCGCCATTCGTTGCAAAAGTTGAGCCGGGAAAAAACAAGGCGTCTCTGAGAGGCGGAATTTCACATGCGTTCCGCAAGCGTCGTCAACCCGACGCAGAAAAGTTCGATAGTTGTCAGGACTAAAACTGGCGTTGAATTGTTTTCGGAGGGAAGGAATCATGGCCGGAAGAGGCAATACAGAAAGATCACTCGCGGATTTCCATATTCTGAATCAGTCCACCCTCGATCGAATACACATGCTCCACCATTCGATTGAGGAGTTCTTTTCCCGTCAAATCGCGAACGACCTGGTGAACCTCGACGACCACCCGCCCGGTCGCGTCAGTTGCGAACTTCGTTGGCTCAACCTGCGGGTCCAGTATTTTCCACTGTCGGGTCCAGTACTCACGAACTCCTGCGCGCCCGTGGACTGTACCGCCTTCCATGCCATTGGGCCATTCCACATCGGGTGTCATTGTAGCCAGGGCAGCTTCAAGATCGCGCGCATTAAATGCCGCATATGTCTTTCTCAGCAGCTCCACCTTGGGCTCTTCCACCGTCACCGCCGTCCTACGCTTCCACCAAAAACTTCCCATCCCGCATGATCTGCTCGTCGTCCACCCAAATATTAAACTTCCGCCCGACAACATCAATATGCGTCGACGAATCCCACTCCGCTCCCGTGTGCGCGCCGTAGGGATTTCCAAACGCAATGTGCACTCCGGGATACTTCTCATCCTGCAGAATCTGCCCAATCACTTCCTTGAGATCGATATTGGTGCCAATGGCGAACTCGCCCACGCGGTCGCTGTTCTCATCAGTGTGCGTGTACTTCCAGAAATCCTCTTCGAGTTCGCGGTTTTCAGAATGCGCCTCAGTGAGGCGGTTTCCCGTCATGCGTACGGTGAGCGGCGTTTCCTGGAGATTTCCAAATTTTGTGCATAAGTAATCGCCAACTACACCGTCGATTACAAACGTTCCATTCACTTCGCCAGGAGTGGTAAAGATTTCACCGCCCGGTAAATTTCCCCACTTTTCGGCGGAGATAATTCCACTCGTCTTTAACCAGCGGTAATTGGGATTCAAATCTGCAATCAAGTCCGTCCCGGCTGCGGTTTTCGCCCGCACTCGCTGCGCCTTACGCACCATTGCAACCACCTTTGCGCTAAGCCGGTCGACTTTCTGGAAATCTGCTCGCATCCCTTCCAACATGATCTGCCGGTTGATGTTCACCATGTGCGCGTGCCGGATCTTTTTCCGATTCACCACGTCCGTCATCTGCATGCGCGAACGCAATTCATTCCGCTGCGCCCACACCGCAAAAATAGAAACCTGACTAGTTTCGAGATCCGCGGCAATCTCCCTTGGCAAATCCTTCAGCGGCCGTTCCGCCACATCTTCCAAAACCCACACGCGATGCGGGGAACCAAGCTTCTCCAATTCGGCCACGATGGCCGCCGCGATTTCCTGCGTGGCCTCATCCGTAATGACGCAAACCTTCTCTTCCGGTTGCACGCGCAAGCAAACATTCACTGCGTTCCGCGCTCCAACGCTATATTCCAGATCGAAAGCAACCGGTGTACGGGTGCCCCATCCTTCCCGCGTTTTGTGCGAGAGAGCCTGCCCTGAGCTCGACGAAGGGGTGGGGATTTTAACTTGCTCTGCAGGAGTACTCATCACCCTACTTTTCTCGCCGAAGTGGTCTCAACTTCCGCCAAACCCACTTCGGTCTCTTCAATAATGTAATCGACAACTTTCTTCAAATCTCCAGTCTCCTGGTAAACCCGCAACTGGCGGTCCGCGCCGCTGCCCTCTTCCAGCATCGTATGGATGTAGTTCAACTCCTCGCGCGAATCCAGTTCATCCACCACATCGTCGACAAAATCCAGATATTCGCGAATCAAGTCCCGCGCTGGCACTTCTATCTGTTTGCCGAAATCGATCAGCTTTCCATCCATGCCGTAGCGCGACGCCCGCCACTTGTTCTCCATTATCAGAGCGCGCCGGTACAGCCGAAATCCCTGATTCGCTGTATGCAGCTTATACAGCTTCGCTACCGTCGCCTGGATCAGCGCGGCCAGGGCGATGGTCTCATCGGCGCGCATGGGAATATCGCAAACCCGGAACTCGATCGTATTGAAAAACGGATGCGGCCGGATATCCCACCAGATTTTCTTCGCATTATCAATGCAGTTGGTCTTGATCAGCAGCTTGATGAAGTTTTCGTACTCGCCCCAGCTGGGAAAATAATCCGGAATGTTGGTTCGCGGAAACTTGTCGAAAACTTTACAGCGATAAGATTTCAACCCAGTATTCATTCCCAGCCAAAACGGAGAATTCGTCGAAAGCGCCAGTAGATGCGGCAGAAAATATCGCGCGTGATTCATCATGTGGATCGCGGTCTCGCGATCCTCGATCCCGATATGTACGTGCAACCCGAAGATCAAATTCGCCCGCGCCACTAACTGCATGTCTTCGACAATATTTTTGTAACGGTCGTCGGGATTAATATCCTGCGTTCGCCAATCGGAAAACGGATGCGTCGCCACTGACGCCAGCCGCAATCCATTCTCCTTCGCCAGGCGGATAATGTCGCGCCGCAGCATCTTCACTTCCGCCTTGGCTTCCTTGATGTTCTTGCAAACCCCGGTGCCGACTTCGACGACCGACTGATGCATCTCTGCTTTCACCCGCTCCTGCAGTAGCAACTTGCCCTTCTCCAGAATTTCCGCATGAATATGCGACCGCAGATCGCGTGTCTCCGGATCGATCGTCTGATATTCCTCTTCAATTCCGATGGTGAAGGTAGGTTTCATCGCAGTATCGAAAAAAGTTTATGATTCCCATCAGCACAAAAAGAGCTTGTCATTCCGAGCAAAGCGAGGAACCTGCTGTTTGCCTGCAGTTCCCCGGTTCTCGCTCCCAGCCCGATTCCAAACAGTATAACAACGACGCCAAGAATGCCGATCAGAAGCTATGGTGCGCCTGGAACCAGGACAGCCACAGGAAAAAACCTACAAGTATCAGCATCAACGCGCTCAAGCAAATGGAAAGTACAGAAAATAGACTGCGAATCCAGTGTCCCGGCGAAAAGCAAGAAATAACAGGAAGATGGCGATCACTTGACCGATCAGGATTGCGCCGATGCCCCAAACGATGAATATCTCGTTGAGACCGCCAGCCACCGCGCCAATGCCGGTCGCTTTTTGTCGTGAAATGCCCAGGATGGTGTGGCTAAGGCCAACCAGGATAGGAAGCCAAGGTGCCCAGGCCAGCACAACGCCCCACAGAAACCGCTTTTTCTTTAACTCATCCACTTAATTCTCATCATGTCTAGCTCTGCCTTTCGAGAGCTCGCGCGAAGCGGTACGCCTTGGTCAATTCTTCGCTTTCCCCCGCTTACGCTCGGCGACCCACGCGGGTTCGCCTTTTCGCGTAGTTTTTTCCGAGGGGGCCTTGCCCGTCAGAAACGCCGCCCACCGCATTTCCCGCGCCGGATCTTCGCCGGTTACGGCCATCTTCACTGCCATTCCGGCCACCGCATTCACGATCCAATCAAAGTTTTCCTGCCCCACCGAGGTAATCTCCGCATCGGGAGCCGGGTTCAGGAAATCAATCGCATAAGGCACACCGCCCTCAACCGCAAACTCCACGGTATTCAAGTCGTATCCCAATACGCGGCACAAGGTCAGCGCGTCTTTTTCAATCCTGGCCCGCAAGGCTTCCGACGATGGCGGCGGATTTCCCTTCACGTAGCGCTCGTGAAACGGCGCGCGCGGATCGTACTTCATGATGTGAACTTTTTCCTGCCCTACGACATAACAGCGGTAATACTCTTCAAACACCACGCCGTGCTGCAGCGTCATGCACAAATCGCCGGTCTGATTGTAGTGCTGAAAAAATTCTTCCGGCGAGTGCACGTGATAAACGTGTTTCCATCCCCCACCGGAATACGGCTTCAAAAAAGCAGGGAAGCCCACGTAGTCAAATACCTCCTGCCAGTTCAGTGGATAGATCAGGTTCCGCATCGAGCGATCCGTCGTCCCTTCCGGATGTTTGTTATGCGGCAAAATCACCGTCGGCGGAATCGCCACACCCAGCTTGTGCGCCAGCGCGTAGTTGAAGAATTTGTCGTCCGCCGTCCACCAGAATGGGTTATTCACCACAATCGTTCCATGTAGCGCTGCATTTTTCAAATATGCGCGATAGAACGGAATATCCTGCGAGATGCGGTCAATGATGACGGCGTATTTCAGGGGTTCGTCCATGCGAACTCCGCCCACTTGCACAAACTCCGCAGTAACATCCTCGACCTTCATCGCGTTGATCTTCTCCACCACCGCCGGCGGAAAAGTATTTTCCATCCCAAACAGAATCCCAATCTTCTTCATCCCATCCTCTCACTTAGCCAATCCGATCATCCGTATCACTCTGTCATTCCGAATCGTGCCGAAGGCCCGGTGAGGAACCTGCTTCATTCTCGCCCTCCAACCACCGGGTACCTAAAAATATTTCTCCGCCATCCGCAGCCACAGCGGCCAGTCATGTTTCGAATTGTCCCGATAAATATCCAGCCAGTGCGGAACCGCCTTCCCATTCAGCATTGCGGAAAACTTCACATTCTGATCCAGGCAAATATCCCAGTCAGCCGAGCCCAGCACAATTTTCATTTGCCGGTAACGGCTCAAAAACCAATCATCATTTTGGTTTGGCAAATAATCGGTCGGGCAATTGAAGTAGCAGTCGTCATCGTAATATCCGTCGAGGAATTGGTGAATATCGAATGCCCCGCTCATGCTGACACAATGCGTCACCACATCGGGATGCTTGAGCGCAAAATTGACCGCATGATAGGCGCCAAAACTGCAGCCGGTAAGCGCCAAACGCGGAGTTTGATTTTTCCACCGGATAAACGGCAGCAGTTCATGCAGCACGTAGCGCTCGAACTGGAGATGCCGCATCACGCGCACCTTGGGATGCACGCCCTTGTTGTACCAGCTCTCGGTGTCGACCGCGTCCGTGCAAAAAAGCTGCAATTCGCCGCGGTCAATTTGTGGCGCCAGAACGCCGATCATTCCACGATCTTCATACTCGAAGAACTTACCCATGGAAGTGGGAAACACGAGCAGCGGCGTTCCCGCGTGCCCGAAGAGCAGCATTTCCATATCCCGATTCAATTCCTGGCTGTATCTTTTGTGATATTCGCGATTCATTTTTCGGCGGCCCGGCGGCGGACGAAGTATATTACCTGAACTGCCGGGCGCAGGTATTCCACTTTGGTGCTGATTACCCTCTCGCTTCTCTCAAAATGGTATCGTGATACGAGATATGTCGTGGAAGCTCCCCAAGATGATTCCGCGTTCAGCACCTATGATTCTGCTTGTCCTTACGCTCGCGGCTGCCAGCGGATTCGCCGCGGTGAGCCATCTGGTCACGCGTTACACTCTTAACCAGCAGGCGCGCGGCCGTAAGTTGTATACGCTTGGCGCCAACTATGCGAATGTCGGCAACTACGACGAGGCGATCAATGCGTTTCGTGCCGCACTTACCTGCGATCCCGCAAACTCGCAATATCAGCTTAGCCTCGCCCGCGTCCTGCGCGACAGTAACGATCCGAAGCGTCTCGACGAAGCCGAATCCTATCTGCTCGCCCTCTGGCAGCGGGCTCCGCAGGATGCGGCTGTCAATCTTGCCCTCGCGCGCGTGGCCGCTCACCGTGGTTCGATTGAAGATGCTATCCGTTACTACCACAACGCCATGTATGGCGTCTGGGACTCCGATCCTGATGGCAACCGCAATCGGGCTCGCATCGAGTTGATCCAATTCCTGCTCAAGGAAAACGCACGCGCGCAGGCCGATTCCGAACTCATCGCTCTGGCTGCGGCCTTGCCTCGCGATCCCGCTGCGCATCTCCAGGCAGCGCGACTTTTTGAGCAAGCGCAGGATTACAACGGAGCGCTCGCCCAGTTCGAAGAAGTATTGCGCCTGGATTCTGGAAACGCCGCTGCTCTGGCGGGCGCTGGCGAAACCGCCTACCGCGCCGACAATTACATGCTTGCGCAGCATTACCTGCGCACTGCGGTGAGTGCGAATCCGAATGACACACAATCCCGGGAACAACTGGCCTCCGCCGACCTCATTCTCCGTTCGAATCCATTCCACAGTCACATTTCAGACGTTGAGCGCAACCGGCGGATCATTGCCGCGTTCGATCAGGCCGAAGATCGCCTTACCTCGTGCGCCCTGCAGGCTGGCATCGATCTTAAAGCTACGGATACTCCGTCCCCGTCACCTCTAGTCGGGCTCCAGGCACGCTGGCTGCTCGCCAAGCCGGATCTTGCGCTGCTCCGCTCTCCTGCCGAGACTGATCTTCCGGATGCGATCATGGATGTGGTTTTTCAAATCGAACAGCAAACGTCTACAACCTGTGGGTCGCCACAGGGCTTTGATCTCGCCCTTCTGATGATCTCTCATAAACGCGAGGCCGTCACCCAATGAGTGATCAGGCTCCTAGTGTGGGTCCTTCCATGCCTGCGCCAATGCGGGTTAAGGTTCCGCGCCGTTTGTTCTCCAGTCTTGAAGGCGTCTTTAACGAAGAAGTATTTTTTTTAATTCTGTGTGTGTTTATTGGAATCTTCTCCGGCTTGGCAGTGGTGTGCTTTCGTCTGGCCATCGACTGGACGCACCTCGCCCTCCTGGGTCCACTGCCGCAAAGTCATAGTTGGCGGTTGTTCGTAGTTCCCGCCGTTGCCGGATTGGTGGTCGCCGTGCTAGTGATGCACGTTTTCCCGGGCATCCGCGGCAGCGGCGTAAATCAGACGAAATCTGCGCTCTACATCTTCAACGGATTCATACCATTTCGTACCGCCGTCGGAAAATTTATCTGTGCCGGCCTCGCCATCGGATCCGGGCAGTCGCTTGGTCCGGAGGATCCTTCTCTGCAGATCGGAGCAGGTATCGCTTCGGCCCTGGGACGCCAACTCGAAATCTCGCGCGAGAAACTGCGGCTCATGGCTCCGGTGGGCGCCGCCGCGGGCCTCGCGGCCGCTTTCAACGCTCCCATCTCAGCCGTTCTCTTCGTCATTGAGGAAGTCATCGGACGCTGGAGCGCCGGCATCTTGGGGTCGGTCGTTCTCTCCGCCGGTGCCAGCGTGGTGGTGGTGCGCTCATTTCTCGGGAGCGAGCCGCTGTTCAGAATTCCTCTCACCACCTTCAAGCGCCCCAGCGAACTGCTTGCTTATGCTGTACTCGGCCTGGTTGGCGGACTGGCTTCCGTCGCCTTCGCTAAATCGATTGGCTATCTGCGTCCCCGCCTCAAAGTGTTACCACGATGGACTCATTATCTTCAGCCGTCCATTGCCGGGCTCCTCGTTGGCTTCATCGGCTTCCTCGGATTTCCCCAGGTCATGGGCGCCGGCTACGACTCCATGGATCAGGCGATGCACGGGCAATACGCATGGAAAATGCTGGCCATGCTTGCCCTTTTAAAGATTATCGCCACCACCATCTCTTTTGTGAGCGGCACTCCCGGCGGAATGTTCGCCCCTACGCTTTTCGTCGGAGCCATGCTCGGGGGCGCGGTCGGAGACCTCGAACGTTTCTATTTCCCGCACCTCACCGCTTCGAATGGAACCTACGTTCTCGTGGGCATGGGAGTTTTGTTTGCCGGTTTCCTGCGTGTGCCCATGACTTCTGTGTTCATGGTTCTGGAAGTCAGCGGCAATTATGAAATCATTGTCCCGGTAATCGTGGCCAATACTTTTGCCTACGTGGTTTCACGTTGGCTGCAGCCTGTTCCTATTTTCGATCTGCTCACTCGTCAGGACGGATTGATTCTGCCTTCGCTTGAAGAAGAGCGCGAAGAAACGATTCTGCGTGTGGAAGATGCGATGCTCCCGGTTCCCGTCGTCATTCTCAGCGCCCAGGATTACGTCGATGCCAACTTCCACCGCGTCCAGAATTCTCCCGAAGCCGCTTTTTTGGTGCGTTTGCATCCCAGCGGCTGGAGGATCGCTACGCGCGACCAGCTCCAGCGCCTATACCACGAGGGCAAGGGCGAACTCACTTTAGCGTCCGTCCTTCCCGCTCAATCGCTACCGAGTCTGTATCCTGATCTCCCGCTCGACTCCGCGCTTCGCTACGTGAACGACTACCCGCTCGTCCCCGTCGTCAACCGTGCCGATTCCAAACGTCTCGAGGGTGTCATTTCTCGCGAATCCGTGTTCAAGAAATACGGCAGCAGAACTGAGATCGAGGTCACTAGTTAAAAACCTGGATCCTCATTTCCCCATGTTGAATCGCTCGTTCTTTATCGACCGACTTACCTTCCAATAAAAAAGACCGCACGCCGCGGATCGCTCAGCCCCAAGAGTCGGAGCGCGCTCTAACTTCAAGTTACGCGCACGGAGCGCGCATTCTCAATCTGAAGGCTCTGAAAGCAATGCCAGCTTTCATTTCTCCATAACCTCCCGGCGCCGGAACAATATACCCGTCCCTGAGGGCTTGCAAGTTTCGCGAAGATCAGCTCGCGAAGATCAGTTTTTCCCGGCTTTTCCACATGTGTGCAAAATCTTTCTCATAGGCCGCTAAAGGGCCTCCTAACTCGAATCATGGGCTCTTGGCTTTGGTATCTGGATTGCCCCTCTCTTAGGTGCAAGCGTCAAGACTTAGAATTTGGCTCTTTCACAAGAACGGCGCCATTCGGTACGGCGCGTCCCCCAGACCAGGACCATTTATGAAGATGACAATTTTCGCCTTTTGTTTTCTCTGTGCCGCCGCAGCCTTCGGACAAGCCGCCAGCGTGACGTATGCCAATCCGCAACCCCTCGTTCTGCCCAGCCATCCCGAGCATGCTGCCACACATGCCCTGGGGCTGGAATCCACACTGCTCCAGACGTCCGCCTACAGCTATGGCCAAGGTGAGCAACCGCTATGGGAGTTTCCATCCGACAAACGCGAAGTTCCTCTGGGCGATGTAGCTCGCGCGTATCGTAAGGGACATGTGCTCGACAAGAAGGCTGTAATCGTCTCGAACAATTAAGAGAAAATTCCGAAAGGAATATTTACTCGCCAGCGCCCATCATCAGGATGGGCGTTGGCGGCTTCTCGGACCCGGCTTGGTTTTCGACCGTAATGGCAAACGCGGTTTTCGTCCTACTGGCTCAGCTTAATCGCCAGTTGCCGCTCCGGCTGCGTCATCTGGCTCCAGAGTTTCTGCAAATCATCCTGCAGCCTCTGATTGTCAGGTTCTTTGTGCAAAGAGAGGGCAAACCAGCGATAAGCTGTCGGCAGATCTCGCGGTGTGCAAGTGCCGCTCGAGTAAAGCGAGCCCAGAAGAATCATCGCTTTCGTATTAGCCTGCGTCGCTGCAGGTTTCAGTAGGCGTAATCCGCGATCGCAATCCTGTGTAACGCTTTGGCCGTAGATATATTTCTCAGCCTCAGCCACAGGATCCAAAGGGGTAACCGGAGTGGGCTTGCGCGCGCGCAAAGTGCGCGCCGCAGAGGGCTTTGCCACATCGGGCTGCGCAGGAGCCTCAGGTTTCGATGGCCCCGCTTCAGCGCCTTCTGCTGATTCTGACTGAGCCGGCTTATCCGCGGAAGCATTGTCCTGCGGCTTGTCGGGCGCAGTATTCACCGCGGGCGCGCTCGACGCAGGCGCGGAGTTTCCCGGCGTTGCCGGTGGAGGAGTAGCGCCCGTTCCGCTCGATGTCGCACTGCTTGCAGTCGGAGCCGGAGTGGCCCCGGTAGCGCCCGAGTCCGCTGCAGGTGGATTCGGGTTGGCAGCTGCGGGATTCGATGGATTCGGGTTCGCGCTACTCGGCGTCGCGGCAGTTGGTGCTGCGGGATTGGCCACCGCAGGACTCGGTGCCGCAGCCTCTGGGTTCGCGGTCGGAGCGGGGGGTGTGTTCCCAGAAGGTGTGTTGCCGGAATCCGGCGCATTTTGCGCGGCGGGCGCTACGGCTCGCGAGGGCTTCAAAAAGTCGAACCCGCCTTGTTTCCAGCGAAGGTATCCAAAGCCGCCAATCAACGCCAGAGCGATCACAACCAGGAACAACTTGCCGCCTCCGCGCTTCGGCTCTTCTTCATCGTCGTCGAGAAGATAATCCAGATTACCCGATGTGCGTAAATCGTGGCCTCTGCCCGAATAAGCCTGTCTGCTCCGTCCATCGGCGGGTTTATTCAACCCCAGGAACGATGGTCCGCTAATCACCGGATCACTGTTTACCGGACCGCCATTTCTTGGCGCATTAGGAACTGACGGAGCGGGCGCAGGTTCGGCAGGCGATCGAGGAATTTGCGCAGCAACTGTCGAGCCGCCTGCCGGCGGACGATTCGCTGCCGGAATGGTCGCACCGCTCGCCGCCGTCCGGTTCGCGGTTTCCGCCTTCGGCATCAGAGTCGCTCCACACATCCCGCAGAAGCGGTTGCCCTCGGAATTCTCGTTTCCGCATCGTCCGCAGCGCACATACCCTCCCTGTATCCATCTCTAGATTAACTCCACAGCCGCATTTCTAGCGAGTACGATGCAGATCCCAGCCCTGCCGCCATATGAATTCCGGGGAAGACGCCAATTCATTATCCCGGCACACCTTTCATGCTATGCTGCGCAAAACCTGAAAGTGCTTTTAGGATTGCCTGTGCTGATTGAACTGCGATTGGAAAACTATGCTGTCATCGACAACGCTGTCGTAGAATTCGGCCCCGGCCTGAACCTGCTGACCGGAGAAACCGGCGCAGGGAAGTCGATTCTGGTCGACGCCTTGGCGCTGCTGCTGGGCGAAAAAGCATCGAGTGAGGTAATTCGCGCAGGCGCGGAGCGCGCTGTGGTCTCGGCGGTATTTGAATGTGCAGGCTCGGCCGCAAGCGCGATCGAGCAGGCCCTCGAACGCAATGGACTGGATGAATCGGAAGACGGATCTCTGATCGTCCGCCGCGAGATTTCCTCCGCCGGCAAAGGCCGCGTATTCGTCAACAATCAAGCCGCGACCGTCGCTGTGTTGCGGCAGCTTGCACCGCATCTCGGAGTCATCCATGCCCAGAATGAATCCATCCTCGCCTTCGATCCACCGGCTCGGCTCCAATTACTGGATTGCTTCGCCGCATGCGAACTCGCGCCGGTATCTACGGCGCACGAAGCCTGGAAGAGAATCCATAGTCGCATGCAGGAGTTAGAACAAGGCGAGCAGGATCGCCTTCGCCTGGTCGATCTCTGGATCTTTCAAAACCGCGAAATCGAAGAAGCGAAGCTACTATCCGGCGAAGATGAGCGCCTGCAAACAGAAAAGCGCATTCTCGCCAACGCCGAAAAAATTTACAACGCGGCGATGCAAGCCTTCGATCTGCTTTATGAAGGCGACGCTTCCACCTCCGCGTCATTGCGCTCGGCGCAAAAGCAAGTTGCAGAGCTCGCCCGCTTCGAGCCCAAATTTCAGGAAGCCCTCGCCGCCATCGAAACCGCCCGCATCAGCGTGGAAGATGTTGGCGCAACCGTCCGTGACTATGCTGGCGGAATTCACGCCTCGCCGGAACATCTGGCAGAAGTAGAAGACCGGCTGGCGTCCCTGGATCGATTGAAGCGCAAATACGGCCCAACGCTGGGTGACGTAATCAGTTTCGGAGCCGATGTCGCCCGCAAGCTTTCCGAGATCGAAAACAAGGATGAAATTTTGCGCGAGCTGCGCGCCGAGCTCGCGAAAGCCGCCGCGGAATATTTGCGCGCGGCCCGGGCACTGTCAAAGACGCGCCAGGACGCCGCCCGCAAGCTCGAGAAACTGGTCGAGGCAGAGATTAACGATCTGGCCATGAAGTCGGTCTTTCGCATTCAGATGACCACCAGCGAGGGAGAAGGGAACTGGTCCGCCAGCGGCATCGACCAGGTGGTGTACATGATTTCAACCAACCCCGGCGAACCCATGCGCCAGTTGGAGCACATCGCCTCCGGAGGGGAGCTTTCGCGCGTCATGCTCGCCCTGAAAGTCAGCGTGGAAGACGCTGCGAGAAGTGTGGCGCGGGCGCCCTCGCCCGCGAAAGCCGGCAGCGCCCGTGCCGCGTCCCAGCGCACCATGGTTTTCGACGAGATCGATACCGGCATTGGCGGACGTGCCGCCGAGGCCGTCGGCAAGAAACTGAAATTCCTGTCGCGGTCCAATCAAGTGCTCTGCGTAACTCACCTCCCGCAGATCGCCACCTTCGCCGATCATCACTATGTCATCGAGAAAAAAGAACGTGCTGGCCGCACCCGCACGACGATCCGGCTGGTCTCCGGCGAAGAGCGCACTGAAGAAATAGCCCGCATGTTGAGCGGCGCCAAGCTCACCGATACCTCGCGCAAGCACGCCGAACAGATGATTAAGGCCAACGGTTAGAGCTTGACAGAAGTATATAGCTTAGCTAATCTAGCTTAGCTAAGACCTACGGCATCATGGAAACCATTACTATTCACAAGGCTAAAACCCAACTCTCTCGCCTCATCGAGAAAGCTTGCCGCGGCGAAGAAATCATTATTGCTCGCGGAAAAGAGCCAGTGGTCAAGCTCGTACCGGTTGCTCAGATGCAGGGAGATCGAAAGCCTGGCGCATGGAAGGGAAAAATCAAAATTGGGCCTGAATTCTTTGAGCCCTTGCCTCCGGAAGAACTCGAGGGATGGGAGTAAGCCGTGCGTTGTCTGCTCGACACCCACACTCTCATTTGGTGGATGACGAACGACCCTCACTTGTCTAAGTCGGCCCACGCGCTGATCGAAAATAGGGAAAATGTTTCACTGGTCAGTGCGGCTTCGGCTTGGGAAATTGCTACTAAAGTTCGTCTTGGAAGGCTGCCCGCCGCTGCGGGATTGGTGCAGGATTTTGTTGCTGATCTCGCCCGACACCGGATAGGAATTCTCCCGGTAAGTGCAGACCATGGCTTACGCGCGGGACTGCTCCCCGGTCCACACACCGATCCTTTCGATCGCATGCTCATTGCCCAGGCTATCGCTGAAAATATCCCGCTGGTTAGCAATGATCGGGCGCTCGATGGTTACGGCGTGGAAAGACTGTGGTGAGTTGGCCAGGGCACCCCTCGCCATTAAAACCTCGGATCCGACGCTTCACTGCTAATTCCCGCCATTTCTGCGCCTTACATTGACCATCTGGATGCATTCCGATAGCCTATTA
>JBAVQD010000119.1:0-18491 GCA_049693675.1 Candidatus Sulfotelmatobacter sp.
CGTCTTCTGATCGAACGCGTAGGCAAAACCGAGCCGCGGGCCGACATCATTTCGATAGACCGGCACGTGCCGCATGTTCGAGCCGGCAAATTGCGTTGTGCCGATCAATTGCTCCGTGGTTGGCAGAGTAATGCCGACACCAGCCAGCGTCGCCTGCGCGCTGCTCGTGCCCGGAGGGGCAGCGCTCAACACATTCGCCAAATTGATGCCGACACCCGTGGGCGCGGTGAAATCGCTGAACTGAATTCGGTTGTAGCGCTCGTCGTACGGTGTGCTCCATTCGTAGCGAATGCCGAGGTTCAATGTGAGCTTGGATGTTATCTTCCAGTCGTCCTGGAAATAAAAACCGGTTTCTGCCGACCTGTTGGCGACCGAGGGTAAAACTTGCAGCGACGTGTTGATGTTGGGAACCGGATTGACGTTGTCGGCGTAGCCGAACAGCGTGCTGGCCAAAGGATTGCCGGTCGGAATGCAAGTGTTGGGGGGCGAGTTTGGATCGCAATCACTGTTGGGAGTCGGTGAAGTCACATAGTCAGTGAAGTTCAGGGTTCCCGTGGGATCGTTGGGTTGGAAGAAATTGTTATAAAAAAGGCGCTGCTCGCCGCCGAATTTCATCAGATGCGATCCGCGCGAAACCACGAACTGGGACGAATAGGTGTAGAGCGTGTGCGCGAAGGTCGTATCCACGCAGCATTGATCGTAGAGATCAGTCCATGGGGTAGTTTGCCCGCCGGACGACATGTAAATTGCGGGCATGCGATCCAATCCATTCGCCTGCTGAAAGATTGGCGACAATTGCACCCCGGAAGGCAGGGTGGAGTTGAAATTTGAAATGGTCGGGATGCCCGAGGTTGCGTGTTCATGTACGCGGTCCAGGGAGAAGTGGCTCGTCCAGACGATGCGTGAATTTATAGTGCGGGAGTATTCGATCGACGCGTTTTGCGTGCGCGTCGGAGAGCCGGCAATGCCGTCGCCAGATCCATTGTTATCGAAGCTGTCGCCAAAAATCATCGGCGAGTAGTAGTTCGAAGATTCGCGACTGTAACGGGCGCTGATGTGATTCTTGTCATTAATTTGATGATCGACTTTGATATCGAACTGATAGTCGGGTGCATGCGAAGTGCCGCTGAAAAGGTAGTTGTTGATTGTCCCTGGTTGGTTTGGTTGCGGATAGAGATTTAGAATGGCCTTACCGATCGGATCGATCTCGCCTGCCGGAATGATGTTGCCCGGGACCTGCTGGCGGCACATACCGGTCGCGCACGTGACTAACGGCAGAGTTGGATCATAAAGACAGTTGTCGACGCAAATGCCGCCGGGACCAAAAGTTGCTATCGCAGAAAAATCCCCCCCTCTTTCCGCCTGAGTCGGCACAGTGGCAATGCCGTTGAATGCCGAATTGGCGCGAACCTTTTCGAAATCAGCGAAGAAGAAAGTCTTGTTCTTCCGGATCGGGCCTCCAATCGAGAATCCGCCCTGATCGCGAGCGCTATCCGGCTTGGCATACGGAGCAGGATTGAAAAAGTCGCGCGCGTTCAACCCCGAACGCTGCAGAAAATACCATCCGCTGCCGTGAAAATTATTGGTGCCACTTTTCATGACCATGTTTACGACAGTGCCGCCATTGTTGCCGAATTCCGCCGAGAAGCTGTTGTTCTGAACTTTGAATTCCTGCACGCCTTCGACCAGCGGCTCATAATAAACATTGCTGTTTCCGCCTTCTCCCTGTTCTGGCGCACTGAGCGGGGAGCCGTCGAGCCGGACTTCAGCGGTGGCGTTTCTCTGACCGTTCGAAACAAAATTCGTTCCCGAGGGGTAATTATCTTGCGTGCCCGAGCCGGCAGCCTCCGTTACGCCTCCCGCCAGAAAGGACAGGCCGAAGAAATCGCGATTTACCAAGGGAAGTTGCTTGACGTACTGGCTGGTGACATCAGTGCCGAGAGTTGCATTGCCGGTGTCAAGGAGCGGGGCGGTAGTGCTGACCTCAACTGAGGAGGTCACGCCCGCCAGTTGCAGTTTGAAGTTTAGGGAGGATTCCTGGTCGACCTCCAGAACCACTCCAGTGCGGTCGGACGCGCGAAATCCGGGCGCTTCGGCCTTTACGTTGTAGGTCGATGGGCGCAGGCCGGTGAAGAAGTAAGAACCCTTATCGTCTGTGCGCGCGGAGGACGAAATGTTGGTGCCCGTGTCGCGAATGGTGACTGTAGCATTCGGCACTACAGCACCTGAAGCATCAGAGACAATGCCACGTAGTTGTGCGCGGTAGTTGCCTTGCGCAAAAAGCAGGCTCGTACAGATCGCGAAGAGCGAGATGTTCAGCAACAAGGAAAAGACCTGCCGAGTCAGCCGCATGACATCCTCCAAGCACATTCCCGCAGTATTTCTGGCTTGCGAATGCTTACGCTTTCTTTCGAAACCAACCTTTTACTGACTGGGAACACCGTTGTCAAGAGGAATGTCAGGGATGCCGCGCCATGAATGCACTGCATCAGATTTTTGAATCAGTCGGCCTGCAGCCAAAAGACCGCGCCCTTGGAGATAGGCGGCAAAGTAAAAGTTACCTTCCCATGGTTCGGCGTGCCCTCCAGTTTTTGCGTCTCCCCGAGAAACGGCAAGAAATACGCGGAACGGCCGCTGCCACCGGGCACGATGATTGTGACCGTCTGAGGAATTTGAATGGCATTCTTGCCTCCCACAAGCCCGGCAAAGTTCGCCAGGAAAACGTGAGTCTCACCATTCACGCGAGCAATGGAGGTGGCCACCTTGGGCGATGCTGAGATTTCAACATCCGCGCTCGACGGAAGACTGTCGAGAAAGGCCTGCTGCATACCTGGAGTCGCTTGATCAAAACCAGCTTCCAGAGATGTGCTGTACGCTTTCCCCGGGCAATCCGGAAAACGGACGATGCCAGGTCGATTTCCGGACTCGAGGGGGTTATTGCCTGTAATGATCAACTTCCCTCCCCCTCCCGCATACTCTTTGAGCCATGCCTGCTCGTCCGAATTCAAAATACGAACGTCGGGAAGCACGAGAGCTTCGCCGTGAAATTCTTGCAGGGTACGTGGGGTGACGATCTGGAATTCTCGATGGGACTGCATCAGCAGAAGCAGAATCCCGCGATAGGAGCGAAGAAAATCTTCGGCATAATAGTTTCGCGTCTGCGGCGAGAAATAAACTCCGATGGGATGGATCGGGCTCCGCGGCAGGTAAAAGGTTTTTTCGTTCTGCTTAATCCAGGAGAATATTTTCTTGCGGGTGGCAGCATCGTTGGATCCGGCCATGGAATGGCCCGGCGCATCCCAGAAATTTGCCCCAACCATAACCTGGGACATCGCCAGATTCATCATGGCCTCGCGCCGGTCCACAACCTTATCTCCGTCCCAGGAATAGTTCAGAATCCAGGTGGCTTTCCCTTCCGCAAAAGCCCGGAACGTGTGCATGCCGACCTGATAGTAGAACCAGTCCAGTGGCGTGCGAGATGCCGCCATATGATTCCCGCTGCCGAATTCGTATTCGTGCGCGATAGCGTCGACCACGGGATAGAGGCTGTAAACATCGGCGCCCACGCGGACTGATTCGGATTCAATACCAGGATAAATCTCCGGGATAGTTTTGATTTTTGGATTTACCGACTTGGCATTCTGGTCGATCTCGTGCAGAAAATCAGTGATGGTCTGGATGCGAAAATCAACCCACCGGCGAAAGTTAGGATCGGAAAAGTCGCCGATCTTTAAATCTTTTTTCGCGTCAAGTCCCGTCTCTTTCTTAAACGCGGCCACTGTATAGTCGTCGAAGCTGGCCCATGTATCCTCCCAGCCCTCGAAGTGGGTCATCCAATAAGGAATGTCGACGTAGATGCCATCAATTCCAGTCGCGGCAATCTGCCGCACGCGTTCCATGTAAGTTTTACGCCACTCCGGAGCATAGGGACTAATCCAAACATCTTCGTCGCCGGGGGCGATCCAAAAAGCCGTGCCGCCGCCAAAGATCGCGGGCTCACCTGTAATCTTTCGCTGCAGCCAGTCGGGATGATCTTTTGCAACGGTGTGAGCCACCTTATCGCCGTGGCCCGTGATGCATTCCGTCCCAGCGATGTACACGAAAGCATAATTTCCCACCGCGTGCGCTCTTTCTGCGACGGCCCGAATCGCCTCCAACTTGGCCTTCGGATCGAGAAAGCTCTCGTAGCGGCCCGGAATGTCGTTATCCACCTCGATGCCGAAGACATCCGTCGCCTGAGCATCGGCCACGATTTTATCTGCGCTGTTTCTTCCCAGACCGTACGCGCCGATGCGCACATAGTTGGTCCAATTCTGTTCAACAGAAGTTGGAGATGCGGTCGCAACCAAAAAGAGGATAAGGACAGAAGAGAATGCAATTCTATGCTGATGCATGGGATCCATTCATTTTTTGAGAAGTAGCAACGCGTTCTCCCGGTATACCCAGCGCAGCACCTCGTCAGGAAGAAACAAACCATAAATGTTCCAGCGTCCCTGACGAGAGGCGTGCGACGGATACTCGAAATATTCATCGCGGGTTTCCAGAAAACGATAGTGAAGGCGATACATGTTTACGTCAGGAATCAGGTCCGTTCCAAAGAGAATGCGGCCCGAATGTTTCAGAAAAAACTCTCGAGCGGTGTAGGGTTGGCGCCCCAGTTCCGCGCAACGCGCCCCGATATCGACGTAGAGATTCGAATGCAAATCGAGCAACTGGCTGACATAGGACAGATCTTCTGGATGTTCGGCCACGTGCGCCGCCACAAAAGTAGTGTTTGGATGGCGTGCAAATACCTTATCGCGCTGGGCAAGCAATCGGGCCTTGTCGAATTGTAAGCCGTGAAAACTCCACTCGGGATGAGCCGCCAGTTCCTCATAGCGCTCGTTGTGATTGTCGATGGGCTGAAAAAAAGCATCCGGGTCCGCAATGTGGAACATGATGGGAACATGCAGTTCGGCGGCTTTCTCAAACAGCGGCGCGAGGCGCTCATCTTCCACTCGCAACAAATTTCCGTCTGCATCACGGACGCTGGTTCCCAGATCCTTCCACAACTTCAAGCCGCAAGCGCCGCGCTCCACCAGCTCCTCCAGGCGATCCACAGACCGCTCAAAAAAGCCGGCGGTGTGCAGATCGCTCCAGTCCATCCAGCCGTAAGTCGAGAATCGATCGCTGTCAGCCCGGTGAAACTTATCAATCATTCGTAATGCAGCTTCGCCGGTGCGCATAGTAATGTTTACAATCCGCTCAATTCCGCACTCGTCCATCACTCGAAGAACGTCAGCAGGATTGAGGGCATCCAGATGATTGTGATAATCGATGACGGGAAACTTCGGTCGAACGATCTCGTGCACCGGGGATACCAGCATAGAGCGCGGCTGAAAATCGCTCAGTCGCAAATCCACCTCGGCCTTCGCCGTTACCATGGCAACGAAAGGATCTTGTTCCGCTCCTTTGCTGCTCATGCGGATCTCTCCCCAGTTGTTCCGAGTGGAGACGGAAGACAGCCTAAGTTTCGTTTTGTTACTTGTCTGGTTTCCATTTATTACGAAATGCTTCGCTAGCGCTCAGAGTCTAATATAATATCGCGCTGCACGGAAGCAGAATGCCCAGCAAAATTATGCGGCTAAAAACTGGCACTTTATTCTTCTGTTTGTGTTCCCTGGTCTTCACTGCTGGCGTTAGCACCGCAAGTGCATCTTCGAACACCTACGGCGTGGACGCCGGTGAGGCCCGAGCGAACATCCGGTCGGATCGGGTCACCTTAGAAAACAACCTCTTTGCGGCACGATGGTCGATCATTCACGCTAAAGTCGGCGGACTCGATGTGACCGAACATCCCGCAGAAATACATATTCCACTCTCAAGGGATCTCTTTGTTCTGAAGTTCCGTGACGGAGAGATTCTGCGCTCTTCGGCGATGGCCCCTCAGGGTGATCCACGGATAGAGTGTCTGCGCGCTGAACCGGGCGCCCTAAAGTCTGCCGAACGCTCTCCGGGTCAGCAAGTGATCGTGAATCTGGAAGATCGGAATAAACAGTTGTCAGTGACTTGGAAAGCAATACTACGAGACGGGTCCAATTATCTGAGACAAGAGATCTCGCTCCAAGCCACCAACGACCAATCCATCAGCGAGATTGAATTTTTCGACTTCAAGGCGCCAACCGCGCGTGTCGATGGGAAAGTAAAAGGCTCTCCCGTAATCATCGAACACATTTTTCTTGGTTTTGAACATCCTCTCTCTATCTGCCGTGTGAGCAATCAGGTGGTAACCTGTTCCATGCATCGCGAATTGCCTCTGCGAGCGGGCCAGACCGTGACGTACTCCTCCGTAATTGGTGTCAGCCCACCGGCCCAGATGCGGCGCGGCTTCCTCAACTACATCGAGCGTGAGCGGGCACGCCCGTACTCGCCGTTTCTTACCTACAACTCCTGGTATGACATTGGCTTTAATAATTCCTACGACGAGGCTGCCGCTCTCGATGTAATTTATTCTTTCGGCGAAGAGCTGGTCGAAAAACGAAACGTAAAATTAGACTCATTTCTATTCGATGATGGTTGGGATGATCCTCATACGTTGTGGAGTTTCGGTCCGGGATTTCCGAATGGCTTTACGCCTCTGAAAACTGCTGCTGAAAAATATGGCGCTGCGCCCGGCGTTTGGCTCTCGCCCTGGGGCGGATATGACAAAGCGAAAGAAGAGCGTCTTAAGTACGGAAGCCAACAAGGTCTTGAAACCAATGCCGGCGGATTTGCCCTATCCGGGCCGAAGTATTATGCGCGCTTCCGGGAAGTCACTTTGAAGTTCATCCGCGATTATGGGGTCAACCAGTTCAAGATCGATGGCACAGGAAACGTAAATAGTGTGTTGCCGGGAAGCCAGTTTGACAGCGACTTTCAAGCGGCCATCAGTCTGATGCGCGAATGGCGGTCGGTGAATCCGAAACTTTTCGTCAATCTGACAACCGGCACTTATCCTTCACCTTTCTGGTTACAGTATTCCGATTCTATCTGGAGGAGCGGGGACGATACCGCATTTGCGGGTGTCGGTTCTTGGCGCGAACGTTGGATCACTTATCGGGACGCGGCAACCTATCGCGGCATCGTGCAAGCCGGGCCACTATTTCCCTTGAACTCTCTCATGCTGCACGGAATGGTTTATGCCCGACAGGCAGAACATCTTGATTCTGATCCGGGCAAGGATTTTCGGAACGAGGTGCACTCCTATTTTGGGAGTGGCACGCAGTTGCAGGAGCTTTATATCACTCACTCTCTATTATCGAAAAAAGATTGGGACATGCTGGCAGAAGCTGCGCAATGGGCGCGTCACAATGCCGATGTCATGATCGACACTCACTGGATCGGAGGCGATCCCCGGCAGTTGCAAGTTTACGGCTGGGCGGCCTGGTCGCCCGGAAAGGGCATCATCACCTTGCGCAATCCAAGCGACAAGAAGCAGACCTATGCGCTCGATGTGGCGAAAGCGTTCGAGTTGCCGGTAAAGGCGCCACGAAGATATCAGGCCCGCAGCCCGTGGCTTAAAGGCCGCGACAGCAAACCTCTCTCGCTTACTGCGGGCGTGCTGAAGACACTGACGCTTGCTCCTTTTGAAGTAATCAATCTGGAAGCAGCGCCGGAGCAGTAGATAGCAGTCCCACAAGCAGCTTAAATCCAGAGGCAGGCCTTTGTCTCAGACGCCGGCCATGCAGACGAACTTTATGTCTAGCTTGCTTAGGCTCGGTCTATCCCGCTCATGTAGCGGTGCAGCGGAGGCGGACCAGAATCCAGCTCCGTCTCCTTTGCCGGCGCGAGCGCGACCAGCGCAATGCCGATGACACCAAACGCAACTGCGCCGCTCAGCAAATGTGCGCGTTCGGGGAGATCGTGCAATGACTGGATCACCATAACGCCCGCATGCGCAAAGCTCGACCACGCCGTGAAGGCAATCAGGCTGCGATTTGCTGACGGGTTACGTGATGCCAGCAGCAGGAAGACTCCCAGCGTGACATAGATGCTGAGCATCATCTGCAGGCTCTCTTCCAAATGCATTGCGACCAGCGGGTAAACCGTCGCTAAGAAGAGCATGCCCACTATCACCAACACGACTTTCAATATTCTTTCTCGAATCATTGTGTCCTCCTGGCGAAAATTAAAGCGCCTGCATCCCGATCAAATCGGCCCTTGATAGTGCCGCAGCCGCACCGCTGCGGCGAGAAACGCCGCCGCAACCAGCAGCCCGATCCATACACTCGGGCTGCTCAGAAAATGAAGCGGAGTGATGTGTGTCATCGGATTGGTGGGGAAGGTATCGGGGGATCTGAAGTCGACTGCAGGCGCAGCGCCAATCAGCCGACCGCCCACAAGGGCGGCGAAATGCCAGGTATGGAACACTATCCCTTCGAGCCCAGCAATGGCGACCACTGGCAACGCCGCCCATAAGAGTGTTGCGCGGCGCGTCCAGCCGGATACCAGCAGCACCCAGCAATAAACTGGCGCGGGCCAGAGGGTGTGGGCTGTAAAAATGTGGTAGAGCAGCAGCAGTGACATTCGGAAGAACGACAACTCGGTCCACAACGCGGACACGCTCATACCGCTCGCCAGCAGCCGCGCGGAGCTGAATAAGAGTACGATCAATTGCACGGCGACAGCGCTGGCCCATGCGACTACTGGCACAATCACCAGCGGAATGCTGGCTTTCGCGAGCACCGTTGTGAAATCGGAGACCGGCAGCGACTTCCAGAACAGGATGCTGCGATCGCGACGTTCCCCATACAAAGCGTCGGCGCAATAAAACACGTTCACCAGAATCGTGGTGAGCATCATGAGGCCGGCCACGATGTCGTACGGGGTTGCGGTGTGTTCCGGGCTGATCGACCGCAGTCCACGAGTTGCGCCCGGGAGAATCGCAGTGAGCAGAAAGCCAAATAGAAATACGGCGGCCACGCCCAGAGGCGCGAGATAAATGGAACGGTTCTCCCACAACTCGCGACGCACGGACCAGTAGAACGGGCGAGTCACCGACGCTGGCGCCGGTGCTGCGTTCGAAGAAGAAAAGGATTCGGCCATTGGATTCGATTGGTTATTCATTGACAGACCCCTTGCGTCTGGTTGCTATGATTTGCTGGCTTGTCTCCCAACATGGCAACGAACAAGTCGGCAATGCTGGGGACGCGTACGTCGCCCAGCGCGGCGAGCTGTTTACGGTCGAGGCGAGTGATCTTTACATCGAACAGCAGGATGCTGCGACCAAGCACCTGACGTTCGTGTATCGGATTGAGAGCCCGTGCTGCGGCGAGATGCTCGGGATGCACCGTCACCTCCAAATAGCGCGACTCGAATTCTTCCATGCTGCAATCGAGTACGATGCGCCCACGGTTGATGAACACGAGATCGGTGAGGACGTGCTGGACGTCTTCTACCTGATGAGTCGTCACCACGATGGTGCGGTTGCGATCAAAGTAATCGTTCAGCAGCGAATCGTAAAATTGTTTGCGGTACAAGAGGTCGAGGCCAAGCGTAGGCTCGTCCAGCACCAGCAATTTCGCGTCAATGGCCATGACCAGAGCCAAGTGAAGCTGGGTCACCATACCCTTCGACAATTCCCTGACCTTGCTGCTTCGACTGATGTCAGTCTTGGCGAGAAAACCTTCCGCCTTGGCACGGTCGAATCGCGGATGAACGCCAGCCACGTAATCGAGCGCCTGCGAAACCCGGATCCAGCGCGGCAGCACGGCGATATCGGAGATAAAGCAGACATCGCGCATGAGTTGGTCGCGTTGAGTCCAGGGCTCGCGTCCCAGCACCTTCAGTTCTCCCTGATATTGGGTGAGGCCGAGAATCGCATTGAGCGCGGTGCTCTTCCCTGCACCGTTGGGGCCAATGATGCCTAGGATGCGGCCTTCTTCGACACGCAGATTTATGCCGTCAAGCGCAATGGTTTTGCCGAAGGCCTTCCGCAGGCCACGTGCTTCGATCACCGTCATTTCTTCGGCTCCTTCTTCTCTTTCTCTGTAGCATTCGACGAGTGGCTGTTTGCGGAACCATTGAGAAGTTCTTCCGCACTCAGACCGAGTCGCTGGATGCTTGCGTACACCCTAGGCCATTCTTCGCCCAGAAACTTCTGCCGTTCGCCCTGCAACAACAAACGTCGCGCGCCAGCATTGATGAACATGCCGAGCCCCCGCTTGCTCTCAACCAATCCCTCGTCGACGAGTTGTTGATAACCCTTCAGAACCGTGAGTGGATTGACCCGATATTCCGCCGCGACGTTGCGCACAGACGGCAACGGATCGCCTTCTTTAAGCACGCCGTCGAGTATCATGGCGACGACGCGGTCGCGAAGCTGACGGTAAATCGGCTGACTGTCGTTCCACTCACGATCCATGATTGTTTTCCAAGATGGCTTTTACCCGGGATTCGCTCTTCGTCAATTCTTCCGCTGCAGGTCGAGGTGCGCATGGATCGGCTTGCCCTTCGCCATGAACGTCCAATCCTCGGTGTGATGGTTGGCATCGATGATGGTGAACACGGCATGGTGCATATGCTCCTCCGGGTCCCCGCTGATGTCTTTGAGTTCGAACTCGAGTGTCTTGCCATCGGCCGACATCTTGCCGGTCATCCGTGGCCGGTTCCCCGCATCGCAGTAGTGAACCAGTGTAAGCTGGTCTCCGTCCACGTAGAGCATCGTGACCGGATGGTCGTATTTTGTCGCATCCAAAGGCGTTCCTGCTTCCTGCATCTCATGCACGAGCGCGTTCCCCCTCGAGGTCACGCGCATCGAGACGTGGACCGGCTTGCCCCCAGAAATCTCTGGCATCTCGGGGACGTTGACAGAGCCTTCCCATTCTCCTGCCAGGCTTTTCATAGTTGCGAAGGATTTTTGTGCGTCAGACTGGGCGTAAGCAGCAATGGCGAACAGAACAAACAACACGGAAAGTGCGATTCGTGATTTCATTTCAATCTTCTCCTTTAAACTCTGTTTGTAATCGATTCCGGAGATCTCTTGTAGTGTTCCGGGCCTCAACAAGAGTTCTCCGGCTTATTCGGGTTCGGCGACCAACGGGCACAGCCACGCCAACTACTGTTATACTTAACTATAACACTACGACAAATGCAAGCTCTTTTTGCTTTTTCTTTCTCTGAAAGTGGCGGCGCTGCCTATCCCCTTAAATGAGAATGATTTGCGCAGCAGATCCTAAACTCTGGATCACCAGAAGAGCTCCCTCGGCCAGATTAAATTTTAGGCTTTAGCGGGTTTGGCAAACGATCACGCGGTGAATTCTGAAGGCGTAAACTGTTCCGGGAAATCAACTTTTATTTCTCTGACCCAGATTTGCATGTCTGCGACCAAGCCGCATAATGAATTCGTCCAGAGAGGAATATTGGGTAATGATGCTCCGTTTCTTAGTTGTGTTCGCCATTCTCGTACCCACCTGTTTGCTGGCGCAGTCGCAACCGGAAACGCAAACGATTGACGGGTGGCAGATGCAAGACTCGGCAAAAGTTACGGACGCGGCTTCGATCATTTCGACGAGGGCTTATGTGCCGCAGGGTTGGTATGCCGCAACGGTACCGGGCACGGTGCTTACCACCCTGGTCAACGACGGTGTTTATCCGGAGCCGCTGTACGGCGAGAACATGCGAGCGATTCCCGAGAGCCTGAACAAGACCAGCTACTGGTATCGCGCGACCTTTAGCGTGCCAGCGGCTTACAAAGGCCGTCACACCTGGCTTCATTTCGGTGGTATCAATTACACCGCGCAGATCTGGGTAAACGGGCACGAGGCCGGGACCATGCGCGGTGCCTTCATACGGGGTGACTTCGATATCTCCGAGTTTGTGAAGCCCGGCCGCCGCGCCGTTCTGGCCGTTCTGGTTGCGCCACAACCGCATCCCGGAGTGCCCCACGAGCACACGGTTACGAATGGCGTGGGCCAGAACGGCGGCGAGACTGCTATCGATGGGCCTACATTTCTCTCCACGATTGGCTGGGACTGGCTTCCCGCGGTCCGCGATCGGGATACTGGTATCTGGCTTCCGGTCACGCTCGACGCAACTGGGCCGGTCGTGGTGAAGGATCCATTCGTTACTGCGGATCTGGCGGCATCGCACGAAAATGCCGACCTTCACGTTTCCACAACGCTCGAGAACAAATCGCCGAAACCTGTCGCCGGCGCACTTACCGGCATCATTCAGTTGCAGAACGCAGAGAACCAGAAAGCGCCGGGACGCGAGATTATTTTTCACAAACCTATGACCATCGCCGCGAACGGGACGGAAGCAGTTGCGCTGGACTCCCAATCCACGCCGGAACTGCATCTTTCTAATCCGAAGCTGTGGTGGCCCAATGGTTACGGTCCGCAGAATCTGTACACTCTCACGCTGCGCTTCGATGTGGGAGCCAAAGCAAAGATTTCAGATATGGTGACGCGGCAGTTTGGTATTCGCAAGATCGAGTACCAGGTGCCTGACTCAGAGAACCTCACGCTTTCAGTCAACGGAGTCCGGGTGATGGCGCGCGGTGGCAACTGGGGCCTGGATGAGGCGATGAAGCGGGTTTCACGAGAACGCCTGGACGCCCAGTTTCACATGCACGCGCTGGCCAACCTGAACATCATCCGCAACTGGGTGGGACAGAGCACCAGTCCCGATTTTTACGATATGGCGGACAAGTATGGAATTCTTTTGTGGGATGAATTTTTTCAGCCCAATCCAAATGACGGCCCAAACGTTACCGATATTCCCACATATCTTGCCAACGTCACCGATAAGGTCGTGCGCTATCGCAACCATCCGTCGATTGCAGTCTGGTGCGCGCGCAATGAGGGCTATCCGCCCAAGGAACTTGATGACACTTTGAAGACGCTGATGGCTCGCCTCGATCCCACGCGGCTCTACCAGTCGAACTCCGCCGACGGACGCGGCGTGTCGTCCCATGGACCTTACTACTGGCGTTCGCCGCGCTTCTTCTATGCGTTCAACGAGAGTTTTAAGACCGAGACCGGCTCAGTATCGATTCCTACTATCGAATCGATCCAGGGAATGATGCCGCAGAAAGATTGGGAAACGATCAATGACGACTGGGCGCAACACGACATGGCGGCCGGAGCGCAACGCGGCAACGAGTTCCCTACCTCGCTGGCGGAACGCTACGGGCACATTCGCAATCTTGCCGATTTTGTCCAGAAAGGCCAGCTTGCCACGTATGAGGCTTTTCGCGCCATGTATGAAGGACGCAACGCCGAAATGTTCAAGACAACAACGGGCGTGATCACCTGGATGAGCCACCCGGCGCAGCCCAGTTTCGTCTGGCAGCTCTACCACTACGATCTCGAACCCAACGCAGCTCTGTACGCAGTGAAAAAGGCGGCCGAGACGATACATGTGCAGTTTAATGAAGAGAACCGCGGCATCGAAGTGGTCAACAATCTTCCGGATGCGTCGAATGCAGTCAATGTGAACGTGCTTATCTATCGTTTTGACGGCACGCTCGATTCGCATGACAGCTACCCAGTGGCGCAGGTACCCGGCAGCAGCACGATCAAGGCCGCGCAGATCGACGTCAGCGCGCGCATCACTCCCCTTTACTTCATCAAGCTCAATCTCACCGATGCGAACGGAAAATTGCTCTCCACGAATCTTTACTGGCAGCATGTCGCTCAAGACCAGTTCGATGGTCTCATGAATCTTCCCAGGGTCGTACTCGATGCCGAAGCCAGCTCTCGCAACGAGGGCGACAAAACGCTGCTCACCGTAACCTTGCACAACGACACCAGCAACGTGGCTCTGCTCTCGCATTTGCAGCTTCATCAAAAGAAGAGCGGCCGGCGCGTGCTGCCCGTCTTTTACTCAGACAACTACATTTCACTCGTGCCCGGCGACTCCTCAACCGTCTCGATCGAAGCGGCGACCAAGGATCTGCAGGGGGATCAACCACTCCTCGAAATAGATGGATTTAACGTGGATGTTAAGCCGGTCGACGGCCCAGTATCGATCACCCCTAATCTCAATGCGCAGCCATCGCACTGGCCCGCCACGGAAATCGTCCCTGATGTAAGGTAGAAAAGAACGCCGCGAATCAAGCCAGGCCTCGAAGACTGCTCCGAGTCGATATCGACCTTGGGATATGCAAGCCGTGCGCAACAGGATGCGCGATGAGTAATTCGCATCGTAAATTTGGCGGCATACCTTACCATGGAGGGTAACCGCTGCAGGAGGAAATCGATGGCGCTTGGAACTGGATGGTCAAAGACCTGGACCTATTTTGAAGACGACTGGCACGAAGGCAATGTGCCCATCATGGGACCACGAACGCATTCCGCGTGGCTTTGCTCTATGGTATTCGACGGCGCTCGTGCGTTCGAAGGGGTCACACCCGATCTTGAACTCCACTGTGCCCGGGTGAACGATTCCGCAAAGAAACTCTTCCTCAAGCCCGTGGTTGCGCCCGAACATTGGGTGGCACTCGCGCGCGAGGGAATAAAGCGATTCGATAAGGACGCTGCACTCTACATTCGACCGATGTACTGGGCCGAGATGGAAGGGCCATGGGTGCAAGCGCACGATCCCGAATCCACTCGGTGGTGTCTCTCAATTTATGAGGCGCCGATGCGTGTGCCGAAAGGATTCTCTGTCACTTTGTCGCCTTACCGCCGCCCGACCATCGAAACGATGCCCGTGGATGCGAAAGCCGGATGTCTTTATCCTAACAACTCCCGTTCTCTTTTCGAGGCGCATGAACGAGGCTTCGATAATGCGATCGTATGCGACATGCTGGGCAACGTCGCCGAACTGGCCACGTCCAACGTCTTTCTGGCAAAGGACGGTGTGGTATTTACGCCGATTCCAAATGGAACGTTTCTCGCGGGCATCACACGGCAGAGGGTGATTGGATTATTGCGCGACTCTGGCGTGACAGTGGTCGAGAAAACTCTGACTTACCCTGATTTCGAGAAAGCGGATGAGATTTTCGCGACTGGAAACTATTCCAAAGTAGTTCCGGTGACTCGGATCGGGGATCGGCCCTTGCAATTTGGACCGCTCTATACCAAGGCTCGAGAGCTCTACTGGTCGTTCGCGCATTCATGACTGTTTTCATGACGGCATTCATGACAAAGAGCTCCGCTGTAGAGTTTTTGCTTCCCATCTGGCAAAGAGTGCTGCAGCGCTCCTCGATCCGGGCGGAAGACAATTTCTTCGACCTTGGTGGTAGCCCTGCATCGGCCGCGCAATTATTTGCTGAGGTGGCGAAAGGTTGTGGTCGGCATCTACCCGCGGTGCTGATTTATTCCGCTCCGACGATTGAGGCGCTCGCGCAAGTGCTGGAGCAACCGGAGCCTCCTCGCGTTCCGCCGCTCCTACTGCTGAAAGCCGGAACCGTGCACCCTCCCGTTTTTATCGCACACGGCCTTGGCGACACTGTGTTCGATCTTTTTCGTTTGGTGAATACAATCGAATCCCCGCATCCGATCTACGGAATGCAGGCCAGGGGCATTGACGGCATCGACCCACCACTGGCATCGGTGGAGGAAATGTCACAGTTTCATCTCGAAGCTATCAAGCAAGCGCAAGCACATGGTCCATATTTTCTGATCGGTTATTCGCTCGGAGGTTTAGTGGCGCTGGAAATAGCACAGCGCTTATGTGCTGGCGGAGAAAAGGTTGCACTGTTAGCGCTGGTGGATTCCTATCCTCACCGAACTCAACTAAGTCTTATCCAAAATGCGCTGCTGTCCTTCCGCCTGGCAAAGCGGCGCATCTTGTCTCCCAGTGCGCCGCTGGGCAGGACTCGATCTGAGCATTCAGAAAGCGTTGACCGAAACCCATCGCCTGGGAGCCATATCCCAGAATCGATGAGCAACGTGACGCAACGAATGCGCGATTCTGCTTATCAGGCTCTGAGGCGCTGTCGTCCTCAATACTATGATGGCAGAATAGACTTTGTGAGACCTGCAATCGTGACA
The DNA here is from genome assembly GCA_049693675.1 of Candidatus Sulfotelmatobacter sp. GTDB lineage: Bacteria > Acidobacteriota > Terriglobia > Terriglobales > Acidobacteriaceae > Sulfotelmatobacter. The sequence continues at coordinate 15,960 of JBAVQD010000119.1, forward strand.
GATTTTCCGGATGATCCCGCTGCCGTGTGGTCGCATCTTGCGGCACAGTTCGAAGTGGAGACGATACCAGGAAATCACTGGAGTATGCTCACGAACGAATTCGAAAAACTGGGCTCGGTTCTTTCCGGCCATCTCCGTAAGGCTACCCGCGAACATTTTGAGCCCACGGATGTGCGACCCTGATCTCTAGCACAGACTGAAATTGGCTCGAGGCGTCCACTCACGCGAGCTAGAACCGTACTTCACGCTTCGCTGATGCGCAGCAAAATGGAAACTCTTACTGGAGCGTTGCCATGGCGTGAGCCGATGAGTAACGTGACTATCGTCACAAAATGTTACCCTTCCGTCGCATGAACCTTCGAAATCTTCTCGATTCGTGCGTATTATCCCAAACTTAGTTCATACGAATTCGTAACCGAAGACTGGAACCCGGCGCTTTTTCGCGAATGCAATTATGAATCGATCGTCTCAGCTTCGTCGTTACGCAAACAGCGTCTGGGTTGTGAACCTGGCCCTTATTCTTCTCTGCCTCGGGACTACTCTGGGTTGCCAGGGGTTCAGTTCGGCGAAAGCCGCGTCTTCCGGAGCTTCCGGAACTTCGACAACCGCACAGTTAACCGCAACTCCTGCGACATTAGCTGCCGGTGAAGTAGTTATTGGGAGCAGCGGCACAGCCGAAGGAGCTCTCAATGCCACTGGAGCCGACGTAACCGTAACCGCTGCGACTTCAAACAACTCCCGATTTACAATCGGGGGTTTATCGCTGCCGGTAACCATTCCTTCTGGGCAAAGCCTACCATTCACGTTGACATTCAGCCCGCAAGTGGCCGGGGCAGATAGCGCAATTCTTACCTTTACCAGTAATACTCAACCTTCCACAACCACGGAATCTGCCACGGGTACAGGTACGGCCGCATCGACCCATTCGGTCAGCCTGTCGTGGAACACCAGCTCTTCCTCGAACATAGCAGGATACAACGTCTACCGTGCACCCTATACCACTGCCTGCGGGGTTTACTCAAAGATCAACGGATCGTTGAATACGGCGACTGCTTATGTAGACGCTTCCGTGGCGGACCACATGAACTATTGCTATGCGACTACGGCCGTAAACTCCAGCAATGAAGAAAGCGGCTACTCCAACATCGTCTCCGACGTGCAGATCCCGTAACCGGGATTTTCTCAGGCGTGAAATCCCGTCAGAAATCGGATTCACAAAATTACTTGCAGATTTTTTATTCCCCCGAATCCAAATGTGGACGCTCGACACTGTAGAAAACCGTCCAAGGTGGCGCTCCGTCTCTCCTCATGACCGGTCACCAGTGCTGGTCTGATCCAGCGGTGGGTTCGTTTCGCAAAACTGAACCGCCGCGTCGCTCGAGAACGAAGCAGGCTGGTCGTTGCTTACAGTTGCAAGGTCGCGGGTTCCGATGAGGCGTCCGGGCGCTAGGGTGGAACCGGTGCCGACACGGTGCGACAAGTCCCATGCTCCCTCTCGTCCGTTCATCCAATCTTCCTCCAGAGCGTTGACGTTGACATCGACGTTGATCGGCACTGGAACGGCGTCCCCGTTGCGGCGGCGCTGTAAGCGTTCGAGTTCATTCATGGCTTGCAGCAATTGGCGGTGAATCGTGTTCGCGTATCGTCCCATGCGATCGGCGACGATAATGAATTCATGGCGCGAGCGGGCGAATTCCGCCTCGTACCCATAGGCGATGGACAGGCGCCAGTACGCCATCGCAATCTTTTCAATGAGAATTTCCTCCAGTGCGTTCCCCGGATTCAGGTCGCGCCGTAAATTCTCGAGCAATAGCGTATAGGTCTGCCCGTCGTTTTCGTTCAGTACAACTAAGCGCTGCGACAGCACGCCATGCTTGAGGGCGTTCCAACGGCTGCGGGATTTCCCTTCTTCCGTTTTCGGTCCTTTCGACTTGTGTCCGTTGCGGCGATTCGCAGCCAGTTTCGCCGGCGAAATCGGTTTGCGCACGGCTGGTGCGGTTGTGCCCGCTGTCTGTTCTTCTTCGCCGAACGGCGCGCTGCCATTCGTTTCAGTGTGGTTTTCTGTGTGATTCATAGGTCCCTCATCCCGGCTTCTAGCCGAGAAGCCCGATCTCAGGTTGTCCGGAGGCGCGGTCTTCTATATAGGGGTTGGCAGCGGGTGAATTTCGTTGATTGTCGAAATCTTCCTTGCGGTGGATCGCCGGTAGTGGTGGGTAAGGTACCGAGGTACCGGCGTGGGCGGAGCGGCAGGATGTAAGGGATCGGTCTCAGGTGTGGAAGTATCCGTGGCGCCGGAACCTGCGGATCACCGGACCGGGTTGGGACCGGAAGCGGACAGGGTTGCTGGCAGCGAGGTTGGCATCGGAGGTGGGGAACGAGGGGACCAGCTAGGACCTATGGGATCCGTAGAGGTCCGGAAGTACCTCGCACCGATTCGCACCTGTGCCTTAACGCCTCCGATACCCCTGGGGAGCGACGGGAGTGGGTTCGGGTGGACCGGGGAGGAAACGGGGAGGAAACGGACAGACCGAC
>JBAVQD010000120.1:0-3540 GCA_049693675.1 Candidatus Sulfotelmatobacter sp.
GGCGATGTTCGCCGAAAAAAAGTTTCGACCACTTGGCATTGGCGCTGAGCTGCGAGATCCACAGACGAAGCGCGTGCTTGCGTTCGCGTGACGGCGCAGCAGTCCAGATGCGCCATCCCGACCATGCAATCATCGCGTACAGAGAAATCCAGATCATAGGGAAAGCATTATCCGGAGGAGTAAAACGAGGTTTGTCGAGATGGCGGTACGAGCTATCATTGCTCGCGCCGCGGCTGTAGCGTGAACCATACCAGACGGCGCCAGCTGTCGCGAGTCCGAAGCCCGCAAGCGCCAAAAGAGAGCGGGATTTGCCATTCGACATAGTGACCTTTAGGTGCGGATTATCTACGCGCGGGTTGCCGGAAGCCCTTCGTCGAGTGTCCACTCACGCATTAGTGCAGGAACTGGCCCGCTTCAGACTACGCCGGCGGTTTCCTGCTTCAGTTTTTCCGCTTGGTAATAAGTTGTGAGGGCTTCGATCAGCGGCTGAAGCTTGCCGTCCATTACGGCTTCCAACTGATGAATGGTGAATCCAATACGATGATCGGTGAGCCTGTTCTGCGGAAAATTATAAGTGCGGATTTTCTCGCTGCGGTCGCCTGAGCCCACCATTGCCTTGCGCTCTTTAGCCAAAGCCTGCTGCTGCTTTTCCATTTCGATCTCGTAAAGCCGCGAGCGCAGCACGCGCATGCCTTTCTCGCGATTCTTAATCTGTGACTTCTCATCCTGGCAGCTCACCACGGTATTCGTTGGAATGTGGGTGATCCGCACCGCGGAGTAGGTAGTATTCACCGACTGGCCGCCCGGTCCGGAAGAACAGAAGGTGTCGATGCGGAGATCTTTCGGTTCGATTTTGATGTCCACATCCTCGGCCTCGGGTAGCACCGCAACGGTTACCGCGGAAGTGTGAACCCGTCCCTGCTGCTCGGTGGCGGGAACGCGCTGCACGCGGTGGACGCCGCTCTCATACTTGAGCTGAGAAAAAACCCGATTGCCTTCGATGATGGCGATAACTTCCTTCAGTCCTCCCGCGGACGATTCCGATGAGGAAAGAATCTCAACTTTCCAACGTTGCGTTTCCGCAAACCGGGTGTACATGCGAAAGATTTCGGCGGCGAAGAGTGTAGCCTCGTCGCCGCCCGTGCCCGCTCTGATCTCCAGGATGATATTTTTCTCATCGTTGGGATCCTTGGGCAGCAACAGGACTTTCAGCTCTTCTTCGATCAATGCTACTCGCGGCTCGAGCTTGTTAAGCTCCTCCTGAGCGTAGGCGCGCATCTCGGGATCTTTTTCCTCGGCGAGCATAGACTTGCTCTCCGCGATGCCCCTGGTCAGGTCTTTATACTCGCGATATTTTTCCACCATTGGCGCTATTTCGCTGTGTGCCTTGGCGGTCTTTTGATATTTCGCCGAATCGTTAACGATATCCGGCGAAGCCAGGGCTTGAGTCAGGTCTTCGTATCGAGCTTCGATTTGGTCTAAGCGTTCAAACATCGGAAGTCTTTCCTGGAAAACTTGCTTTCTACGTCTCAGTCTGGCATGCCAGTTGGAACTGGCAAGCTGAGTCCTTGTGGCATTGTAGTTGAGAGATGAAGAGAGAGAAATATTCGCGGCGGCGCCGCTAGGCAATCACCAACTCGCCGCCGTTTTCTTTTTCCAGCGCCATTGCTTGATCAAGGGCGACGATGGCGCATTGCGCTTGCTCATCGGACGGAGGTTGCGTGGTGATGCGCTGCAGCCATAGGCCGGGAGCGGTCATCAAAGCGAAGAGCGAACCTCGATGTTTGGCGGCGAAGCGGATGATTTCGTACGAGACGCCGGCGATTACGGGTAGTAACGCAATACGCGACGCAAAGCGCGCCCAAAATGTGGTGAACGGAATCAGCATGTAGAAGCCAATCGAGATCAGCATCACCGTCATTAGAAAGCTGGTGCCGCAGCGGGGATGGAAAGTCGAATACTTCTGCACCGCTTTGGTCTCGAGCGGGTCGCCGTTCTCAAACGCGAACACCGTCTTATGTTCCGCACCATGATACTCATATACGCGACGGATATCCGGGAATAACGACACTCCCCAGATGAAGAGTAGGAACAGGATTAACCGTACCGCGCCATCCACCAGGTTAAATACGATCTGGCCGCCCAGCGCCGGATTCGCCTTCTTCAGTTCGGTGGCCGCCAACAGCGGCAGATACTTGTACATGAAAATGAAAAATGCCAGCGAGAGTATGACGTTGCCGGCAGCGAGCCAGCCGCTGATGGAAGCCGCCTTCTCTCGCGTCTGGGTCTTGGCCGGGGAAAGTTGCACTTCGCTTCGCCTTAGGGGGACAGCCGAGCCGGCTGTCTCTACATGGCCTGCGGAATCGTCCTGCATTATTTCTTCGATGGCAACGTTGGCGGAGAAACGCAGCGCGCGGTAGCCGAGCGACATCGCGTACCCGAGCGTCATCACGCCTCGCACAACCGGCCAAGCCATCCACTTATGCTTCTCGGAGGGCCGCTCCAGAGGCTGGCTCATGGTGACCACTTCGCCCGAAGGTTTACGGCACGCAATCGCCCAGGCGTGCGGGGAACGCATCATTACACCCTCAAGCACAGCCTGGCCGCCGACCAGAGTTTCTTCCCCGCCCTCGAGAGCGGGTAGAAGCTGCACGGCCACCAGGAAACGCACGAAATTACGCAGCGAACGCACGAGTGTTAGATGCTCCAGGCGCGGAAAAGCGCCAACATTCAGGTTATCACAGGGGACAAAACTCTCATTCAGCGGATTGCCTTTCGTCTATTCTTTGGGATGACATGCTTCAGTTCGCGCAGACTTGCGAGGCGATCGCGGCCACCACCAAGAAATTGCAGAAGACGGCAATCGTCTCTGACTATCTGAAATCGCTCACCATCGATGAAGCCGCGGTCTCGGCGGTGTTTCTTTCGGGACGACCCTTCGCCGTTTGGGAAGAAACTACTCTGCAGATCGGCGGGAGACTATTGTGGCGCATCGTCGCAGAGGTTTCTGGAAAAGAGGAGGCCGCGCTGAGTGCGGCATATCGGAAGTACGGAGATTTGGGAGCTGTCGCAGCGGAAGTTTTATCCGAGAGTTCCGGACCCGGCCTGACGATTCTGGAGGTGGAAGTTATATTCCGGCAGATCGCGGCGGTGCGCGGACCTGCGGCGAAATCTGCGCTGGTTCGCGATTTACTGGCGCGCTCCACGCCGCTTGAAGCCAAGTACATCATTAAGATCATGACCGGCGATTTGCGCATTGGGCTGAAAGAAAGCCTGGTTGAGGAGGCCATGGCAAAAGCTTACGGCACCACCCTCGCGGAGGTGCAGCGCGCCAACATGCTGCTCGGCGATATTGGCCAGACTCTTCGACTCGCAGTTGAAAATAAGCTGGGTCAGGCGAAGATGCGCATGTTCCATCCGCTGGGATTCATGCTGGCGAGCCCGGTCGACTCGCCCGAGGAAGGGCTGAGTTACTTCACTGAGGCTGCGGTAGAAGATAAGTATGATGGCATTCGCGCGCAGGCGCATGTTTCGGATGGC
>JBAVQD010000121.1:0-8028 GCA_049693675.1 Candidatus Sulfotelmatobacter sp.
ATTTTGAGGAAGAAATCGAAACTGGCACGTCGTCGTCGGACGATCGCAAGCCGGAAATCCACAACGAGAACCTGAATCGTTCGGTTGAGGAACTCGAGCTTTCGGTGCGAAGCTACAACTGCCTGAAGAATGCGAACATTCAGACCATCGGCGAGCTGGTGCAGAAGACGGAATCGGAGATGCTCAAGACCAAGAACTTCGGCCGCAAGTCGCTGAACGAGATCAAGGAAATACTTTCCTCGATGGGTCTGAGTCTGGGCATGAAGATCGACGAGCACGGGAACGCCGTGCCGGGACCGACTTCGAATCTGGTGCTGCCGGCTTCGGCTTACGGTCCGGACGATCAGCTGTAACGAATCACGTTTCAAGGTTTCAGAGTTTCAATGTTGCACGGAGTTTGAGCTTTGAAAGGGCGCGGCTTTAGCCGCGCCGCCTTGAGATCAGAATTGCGGGGCTTTAGCCCCTGAGGGTTTCTCATGCGTCATAAAGTTGCAGGCTATAAGCTTGGAAGGAACACCGCGCACCGCCGCTCGCTGCTGCGAAACCTGGTCACGTCGGTGATCGTCGAGGAGCGCGTCGAGACGACCGTCCCCAAGGCGAAGGCTGCGAAGCCCATCGTCGAGAAGATGATCACGCTCGGCAAGCGTGGCGACCTCGCCGCTCGCCGCCTCGCTTCGTCATACCTTATGACGGACGCAGCGGTGGTCAAGCTTTTCGATACTGTCGGGCCACGCTTCGGTGACCGCAATGGCGGATACACACGAGTTATCCGCACTGGCTGGAATAAAGGCGACGGGGCGGACAAGGCTTTCCTTGAACTGCTGGGCAGCGAAAAGGTGCTGGACGAAAAGCGCGAGAAGCGGGCCGAAGCCCGCGCCAAGAAAGCTGCTGAAACGCGCAAGGCGATGGAAGATGCCGAAGCGCAAGCGCAGCACGATGGGGGCATCGAACCGGTGAAGGAAGAGGAAGATAAGAAAGAGTAAGAGAGCAGGTCTTTATTTCGAATAAGGGCACGGCGAGAGCTGTGCCCTTTTCTTGTGCTCGAAAAGCAGGTTCCTCCTTGGGCTGTCGCCCAGGTCGTAATGACAAACCACAAACGCGGCCGTACATGTCCTCCCGCGACACCCACCAGTAATCTTGCAGCAAATTGTCATTCCGATACACTCCCGTCAGGATGGGGTTCACTCGCACACAGATCGGGATTGCCGTCGGTGTTGCAGCGCTGATGGTGTTTGGATTTCTTGGCTACATCTGGTGGCTGAGCAATCAGGGGCCGGTGCTATCGCGATCCGAGGACCACGATCCGCTGACGGGGCTGCCCATCAGTATTCGCATGAATCCGCTGCGCGATCGCACCATCGAGCATAGCGCCAACCAATTTCTGCACGAACTTCGCGACGGACATTGCGATCAACTGCTCTCGCAGTGGGAGCACGACTACCGCAAGAAGTATGCGCATTTCATCTGCGATTCCGAGAAACAGCATCCGCTGGTTTCGTGGGAAATCGCGGAGTGGGAGAGTGCGCCGCCGTTGACCATCCTTCACTACCGCGGCAAGCGGCTATATGGTGGGGGCCAGCCCGGAACCAACCAGGACGTCTTTACCGTCACCACTGAAAATGAGGATGGGCAGTGGGTAGTGACGAAGTACGACGCGATGTACTGACGGTGCTCTCAGTTCTCGTCGCGATGTACGGAATTCACTATCTGCTACAGCATTATCGCTTCCTTCAGGTATCCCGCTCCGTGATAAAAACTAGGAATGCCTGAACGCATTGCCGAGCGTGAGCCTTCCGCTGCGCGCAACATCTACGCCTTCGGCATCATCTCCCTTCTCAACGACACCGCTACGGAAATGGCGTACTGGGTGCTGCCGGCGTTTCTGGCGACGCTGGGGGCAGGGCCAGCGCAGTTGGGAGTGATCGAGGGAATCGCGGAGAGTGTTGCATCGTTCTCGCAGCTGTTTTCTGGATACTTGGCGGATCATATCCAACGCCGCAAGCCGGTCGTCGTCGCCGGATATTTTATTGCGAATGCAGTCAAGCCGCTGCTGGCCATTGTTACGGCGTGGCCGCAGATTTTGCTGATTCGCTTTTGTGACCGCCTCTCCAAAGGATTCCGATCGGCTCCGCGCGATGTCATGGTAGCGGAATCTGTGCCGAAGAACCGGCTGGGTGCGGCTTACGGACTGATTCAGTCGATGGACTCTGCGGGCGCGGTTGCCGGGCCGTTGACCGCGTTGCTGATGCTCTCGCATTTCGGGATTCGAAGTGTATTTTTAGCGGCGGCCGTTCCCGGAGCTTTGTGCGTGTTCTCGGCGTGGGCAGGCGTGCGTGAAACGAGAAGAGGGGGAACCGATTCGGCGCAAAGCAACGATGTAAAATCAAGCGCCGGAAAAGGCAGCAAGGTTGTTCCGACTTTGTCGAAAACTGCGGGGGTGACGCTTCCAGCGAGTTTTCATTTTGTGCTGATCGCCGTCACGCTCTTTTCTCTGGGCAATTCAAGCGATATGTTTCTGGTTTTGCGGGCGCAGAGTGTGGGAATCCGCGTGGCGCTCGCGCCGTTGCTGGGATTGGTTTTCAATATTACTTACACGCTGGCCTCGTGGCCAGCCGGATGGTTCAGTGATCGTGTATCGCGGCCGCTGGTGGCTTCTGTCGGCTACGTTATTTTTGCCGCGGTGTATTTTGTTTTCGGACGAGCGCCGTCAACAATGGCCATCTGGATTGCAATGGCGGTGTATGGGTTCTACTACGCGTTGACCCAGCCGGTGTTGAAGGCGTTGGTGGTGGATACAGTTGGCGAGAGCGTTCGCGGCCGTGCGCTGGGAATTTACTTCTTTGTGACTAGCGTGGCAACCCTCGCGGCGAGCTTAATTACCGGCCAACTGTGGAAGCATTACGGCGCTGGAATTCCGTTTTATTTTTCGGCCGGGACGGCGTTGATTGCAGCGGGAATGCTGCAGTTTTCCAGGCGAACTGCTTCTCCGAATGTCTTCTAAAAGAGCAATTCACCTCAGGGGCTAACGCCCTTAGGAAAGGAAAGACTCTATCGCAGCGCTGGAAGCGCTGCGCCACCCAAAACCGCTGCGCCCAAGCGGTGCGCCGCCAAAAGCGTTGCCCAACAAAAGAGTTTGGGTCGCCAAAAGTGTCGCGCCGCCAAACTTATTCGACTTAGGGAGCTAAGGCCCGGTCGCGGCGGCGACCTTCAGCCATAGAAAGATCAGCAACTGCGCCGCGATACCGGCGCAGGTATCGAGAACCACATCTTGCCAGCGTCCGGTGCGAGAGGGAATAAAGGTCTGGTGCCATTCATCGAGGCTGGCTACGAATGCGGTTCCTAGAATTGCAATGGCGGACCAGCGCAGCGTCCAGTTGACATTACTCATCGCCGGCAAGGTTGCGCGCCAGGCGCGAAAAAGCAGAATGCTCAGGATAGCGTAGCCCACCACGTGTCCGCCCTTGCGGATGAAAAAGTGCACGCGCTCGAATTGCACCACATCTAATCCGAAAAGATAGTGAAGCACCGGATACAAAATTCGGCTGGTATTGTTGGAAGAGAGCATGGCCGTGGATTCGATGGCAATCACGATGAGCCACAGAATCGCGGCGATCCACGCCTTGAGAAGATTTTTCTGGTTGAGGTTCAAGAGAGAGGGCCAGCACTATTCGATGGCATAGTTGGGAGCCTCGCGGGTGATCATAACGTCGTGCACGTGGCTCTCGCGCAGACCGGCGCCGCTGATGCGCACGAAGCGAGTTTTCTGCAAGAGTTCAGCGATCGTCGCGCAGCCGCAGTAGCCCATGCCTGATTTCAATCCGCCCACCATCTGATGGACGATCATCGCGACCGATCCGCGATAGGGGACGCGTCCTTCAATGCCTTCAGGAACGAGCTTGCCCAGACGATTCGATTCGCCATTATTATCGGTTACGGCGGCGGAGGATTCCCCTTCGTTACTTTGGAAATATCGTTCGGCTGAACCCTGTGCCATGGCACCGATCGATCCCATGCCGCGATACGATTTGAAGGAGCGGCCTTGATACAGAATTAATTCGCCGGGACTTTCATCCGTGCCGGCAAAGAGTGATCCGATCATTACAACACTCGCGCCCGCGGCCAACGCTTTAGTGATGTCGCCGGAGTATTTGATGCCACCATCGGCAATGATGGGAATGCCGGCGTCTTTGGTGGCGCGGGAAGCTTCGGCAATGGCGGTGATCTGCGGAACGCCAGCGCCAGTGACCACGCGAGTGGTGCAGATGGAGCCGGGCCCGATGCCAACTTTGATGCCGTCGGCACCGGCTCTGGCTAATTCGCACGCACCATCGAAAGTTGCGACGTTGCCGGCCAGTAATTCCATCTCAGGCAGCTTCGATTTAACTAGCCTGACTGCGTCGAGAACTTTGGTGGAGTGACCATGCGCGCTGTCAATCGCGAGGACATCGACCTTTGCCTCTGCCAGTTCCTGAGCGCGCTCGAGAAAATCTCCGGTCGCACCGATGGCTGCACCCACGCGCAAGCGTCCTTGAGAATCTTTGGCGGCGTTGGGATATTTCAGTTTCTTCTGAATATCTTTTACAGTGATCAGTCCCTTGAGGTTGTATTTGTCGTCGACCACCAGAAGTTTTTCGACGCGATGCTCGTGAAGAATCTCTTCGGCATCTTCCAGCGTTGTGCCCACGGGAACCGTGATGAGATTCTTTTTCGTCATCACGCGATCGATGGGAATATCGAAGCGGCTTTCGAAGCGCAGATCTCGGTTGGTGAGAATGCCGACCAGGCGGCCGTTCTCAGTGATGGGCACGCCGGAAATTTTGTACTTGCGCATGACCTCGAGCGCATCGCTGACTTTGTCAGTAGGCGACATGGTGACGGGATCGACGATCATGCCGCTCTCCGAACGCTTCACCTTGTCGACTTCGTTGGCCTGTTGATCGATGGTGAGATTGCGATGAATGATCCCGAGCCCACCCTGCTGCGCCAGCGCAATCGCCATGTGCGATTCTGTGACAGTGTCCATGGCGGAGCTGACAATGGGAATGTTCAGACGGATATTGCGAGTGAGTTGCGTTTGGGTATTGGCGGTTGCTGGGATTACGTCGGAGCGTGCAGGTAAAAGAAGAACGTCGTCAAAGGTGAGAGCTTCGGGTACGGGAAAATGAATCATAAGTTTCTCGGATGTGTGCCAGCGTGCAGAGGCTGATTCTTCATTCTAGAGAGGGCGCGGGGATTTCGGCAAATCTTACCTCAGTGAAGAATCCTCTATGTCCCTCAAGCCGAGGCAATTGAGATTCCTCCGCGCGCGAACAAAGGCATGCGCTGTCGGAATGACAATGAGCAATAGATAATGAAAGGCTTGGTATGATCGCTTGTCTTTCTTGAAGCAACTGTCGACTTCGGTGAACCAATTATGCGCAAAGCGTTTTTCTATTTCTGTTTGCTCGTGTTCTTAACGACCGTCTCAGTGGCTCAGCAATACGATCTTGTGCTCGAGGGCGGACGAGTCATGGATCCAGAGACCGGACTGGATGCGGTCCGGAATGTTGGGATACGCGACGGGAAGATTGTTCGAATATCTTCCAAGGGGATGAGCGGAAGGCGTGTGGTCCATGCGGACGGTTTAGTGGTCGCACCCGGATTTATTGATTTGCACCAGCATGGACAAGACCTGGCGAGCGAGCGGGTGAAAGCGTTTGACGGCGTGACCACAGCGCTGGAACTCGAAATCGGCGCGCCCGATGTTGCCGAGTTTTTGAAAGCCAAAGAAGGTCATTCGCTGATTCACTATGGAACGTCGGCCAGCCATGTGGCGGCGCGAGCACTGGTGTTCGGCGCACCGTTGCCGGCGGGGACGATTTTGCCAAAGAGTGGACCGGCGACTGATCTGCCGGCGACGCCCGAACAGATCGAAGCTATAAAACGGAGGCTGCGCGCGGAGCTTGACGCTGGCGGGTTGGCGATCGGCATGGGCATTCAATACACGCCGGGCGCAACGCGGCTGGAAGTGATTGACATGTTTCGGCTCGCCGCGGAGCGCGCGTTGCCGGTGTACACGCACATGCGCAGCGCGGGGCGCGTGGAACCCGGCTCGGCGATTGAGGCGACGGGTGAAGTGATTGGGGCAGCGGCGATCACTGGCGCTTCGCTCCATATCGTCCACATCAACAGCACCTGCCTGCGCGACTCGCTGGAATGTCTTTCGATGGTTGAGGGAGCGCGTGCTCGCGGGCTGGATGTGACCACTGAGGCGTATCCGTACATCGCGGGAATGACGGCAATCAACTCGGCGCTATTTAATCCGGGCTGGCGCGAGAAACTCGGAATCGACTATAGCGATCTCGTGCTTCCCGATACAGGAGAGCACCTGACCAAGCAGCGTTTCGACGAACTGCATAACTCCAACGCAAACCAGTGGGTGCTGGTTTACGCCAATACGCAAGAGGTGGTGGATAAAGTGATTCCGAATCCGCTGGTGATGATCGCCAGCGATGGGATCGAAGGGCATCCGCGCAACGCGGGAACTTATTCGCGGGTACTGCGCGAATACGTTCGCGAAAAGGGAACGGTCACGCTGATGGACGCGATTCGCAAGATGAGCTTTATGCCGGCGGAGATGCTGGAGCGGTCAACGCCTGCGGCTCGGCATAAAGGAAGACTGAAGGAAGGCGCGGACGCCGACATTGTGGTGTTCGATGCGAACACAATCACGGATCGCGCAACTTTCGAGAAGCCGATGGAGCCGAGTGTGGGCGTGAAGTATTTGGTGGTGGGAGGAACATTGGTCGTGGACGCAGGTAAACTGGTGCCGGATGTGTTTCCGGGAAGGGCGATTTTGGGTCCGGGGATATTGCGATGTCGGGCAACGAATCTGGCTAACTGAACCATCTGCAACGAGTCGGTATTTAGTACCTTGTTTTCTATGGCTTGCGAACCATACGATGGAAATGGTGTCGATTTAGTTTACATTGTGACGGGCTGTGAGCTATACTAATGATTCCGGTGGGCACCTATGTTCTTATACCGTGCGCGCCGGACTATTTAGGGGCTCCTGCGGGGGCCCCCTTTACTTAGGAAGGTCCTTCTGAAACGCCATGCAATTTTTGTGGACGCCGGGTACGTCTTTGCCCAGGGTTCGGTATCCCTCTCCGGAAGCAAAACTCCTCGAACACAACTGAAACTAGACGCGCCCGAGATCATCGCACAGCTAACGGCGCTTGCACTGGCACAAAGCCCTGGCGTGCTACTTCTTCGCATCTACTGGTACGATGGCGCAGGAAGTCGCCCGACCACCGAGCATCTTGTCCTGGCGAACACGGATAATGTCAAACTTCGGCTTGGCTCGATCAACAGCGCCGGCGAGCAAAAGGAAGTTGACTCGCTCCTTGTAACAGACCTCATAGACTTAGCGCGGAATCAGTCGATATGCGATGCCACTGTGGTCACGGCTGACACGGATGTCCGCATCGCCGTTCAAATCGCGCAGACTTTTGGAGTCCGCGTTCACCTGATCGGCCTGGAGCCGAGCCGCGTCTCTCAATCACCGGCTCTTCGGCAAGAAGCTGATACAGTTCATGAAATTACCAAAGCGGATGTGTCCAAGTTTTTGAAGGTCCTGACTCCTGCACCGCCGAAGCCCGCGGTCACAACCGGGCCAGCCGCGGTGCTTTCTGTCTCTCCAAAGACGAGTCTCGCGAAAGTGGGATCGACTAAAACGATTGACCAGGTGATAGACGAAGCCATCCAACAGACGCTGGCTCCTCCCAACTCTGACATCTTGGCTCTGAAAGCGGCACTTTCCGCTTCAACCGGCGTGCCCATGGAGTACGACAAACGGCTACTGGGAACGTGCCGAACATTACTCGGAAGAGACCTGACCGGCGATGAGCGCCGAGAGATGAGATCCCTTTTCAAAAAGAAAGTTCTCACTCCGCCTGCGGCGGGAGGGTAGCCCACCGGGCCATTCAAAGTAGTCCACTAGTCGGCAGTTCGGGCGTTTGTCTTTTTCCCCCCTCCCGGCGTATATTA
>JBAVQD010000122.1:0-99865 GCA_049693675.1 Candidatus Sulfotelmatobacter sp.
CCGCGGTTGCGAGAATTGCGCCCAGCCAATCGATGCGCCCCAAGCTCGTACTGCGGCTTTCCGGAATCCGCCAAAGTGAAATCGCCACTACCGCCACCGCGATAGGTAGGTTGAGGAAAAATACCCAACGCCACGAAGCGTGCTCAACCAGCCAGCCTCCCAGCACCGGCCCAACCGCAGTAGTGATTGCTGTGAAGCCCGACCATGTTCCAATCGCCTGGCCGCGACTTTTCTCGTCGAAATTCGCACTGATGATTGCCAGGCTGCCGGGTACGAGCAGTGCGGCTCCCACACCTTGAATGCTCCTCGCGATAATCAGTTCCTGAATGCTGGAAGCAAAGCCGCAACCCGCCGACGCCACAGCGAAAATTGAAACTCCTACCACGAACATGCGACGGCGACCAAAAGGGTCGCCGAACGAACCCCCGGCGAGAATCAATGCGGCTAGAAACAGTCCGTAAGACTCGACCACCCATTGCAGATCCACCACCGTCGCCTGAAAACTGGCCTGCAGTGCAGGCAGGGCTACATTGACGACGGTGCTGTCGATGAAAGCCATGCTGGAACCCAGAATGGTTGCCGCCAATATCCAGGTGCTCGCGTCCGCCGAACACGGAACTGCGGCACCCGCCGACTGCATCACCGCTTCATCACAAGGCGCTCTCATGCTGTCTATGAGTTTCCTTACTTTGCGCCAGGCGCGCAAGATCCCCGGCTCGTCGAGCAGCCTTTTTTTGATTTTAGAAACAGACGATGGAAGCGGTCATGCGCGACTCGAAGAGATGATCTGGCAGAGGTTGAACACAAATCATAAAGGAGGAACTACGAGGATTTCTGTTATCAATATCGATGACGGGTCGTCGTTGCAATTTAAAAAGCTGGGAAGGGGCCGTAGGTAATGATCACCACGCGTGCAGACCGGAGATTGCTTACCCTGGGCAACGCTCGTTGTCGTGGCGAGAACTGCCGCAAGAACAACGGGAGAGAACGGTAGATGTTCTCTCCTGCGCTTGCGCATCTTCTGCTTTCAACCATCGTTGCTGTGAGCGTAGCGCTCATGCTTATCCGCCCCCGGGGTGTGCCCGAAGTTTATTGGATCAGCGGCGGAGTTCTGCTGCTCTTGGGCCTGCGGCTCATAAGTCTGCGGCTCGCGTTGCATGCTTCCAGCAAAGCATTCGACGTATGCTTCTTTCTCATTGGCATGATGCTGCTTTGTGAACTGGCGCGGGGGCATGGGGTTTTCGACTGGTTGTCGGCAATCGCAGTAAAACGCGCGGACGGGTCCTGCCTGAGGCTATTTGCCCTGGTATATGCAGTCGGTACAGCGGTCACAGTATTCATGTCAAATGATGCGACGGCCGTCGTTCTAACACCAGCGATACTGACCGCCGTTCGGAAGGCAAAGGTCCAGCCGCTACCTTATCTATTCGTTTGTGCCTTCATCGCGAACGCTGCGTCATTTTTCTTGCCTATTTCAAATCCTGCGAATCTGGTTGTCTTCCACGATGGTATGCCCCCGTTGGGTAAATGGCTGCTCGCATTTGGAGTTCCTTCGTTGTTGTCCATTGGCACGACTTTTATCGCACTGCGGTGGTTTTATCGCCGCGAACTTTGCGAAAGCATCGACCATCCTGTCGAATTACACAGTCTGAGTGGAAGCGGCAAGCTCGTGATCGGTAGCGCCGGCGTCATGATCGCCGTTTTGCTCACCGCATCATCGCTCGGCAAAGATCTTGGCTTGCCCACGTGTCTTTCGGCATTGGCCATCACGGCGATTCTCTGCATCAAGGAGCGAAGTAATCCGCTGGTTCTGGCTCGCGAAATCAGCTGGGCAACCCTGCTACTCGTAGCCGGTCTATTCGTAATGGTCGATGCCATCGAAAGTATTGGTGCGATGCGCTATACGAAAGAATGGCTCAACTGGGTGCAGCATCTCAGCCTGGTGAGCGGAAGTTTGATCGCTGGATTCGCGGTCGGAATCGCTAACAATCTGGTGAATAATCTTCCGCTTGGCCTCATCGTTGGCAGCACCCTTCACGCAGCGCATGCCAAATGGCCAATCGCCGAAGGGGTTCTCATCGGGGTTGATCTGGGACCGAATCTTTCGATCACAGGGTCGCTGGCAACCATTCTGTGGTTGATTGCCTTGCGCAAAGAGAATCTCGATGTCAATTTCTGGGATTTCCTGAAGGTGGGCGCGATTGCCATGCCACTCGCCCTGCTCGCGGCGCTGGGTGGTGCAATTTTAATGCGGTTGTGTTTTGCAACTTTGTAAGTTGCGTGTGTATTCTCGGCCCGGCCGTTGAATTACTTCATGCCGCGCGACCACGGGTCGAACAAATTCAACACCTCGAACCACCGATATGATCGTTAAACGAACGCACTAATTCGGTATGTCGCCAGGCACGTTAAGCGAATGTGTCCGGTCGGGTTCGACTTCGCTGGAAAAGCGAGTGGGCTGAGGACGGTATCCGCTGCGCGTGCGGATCTTGTGTTTCTTCAGATGCTCGCCCACCAGTTTAACTGTGATCGTACGCCAGCCAGAGTTGGGATTGTATTTCGGGTAGTAGCTTAACGAATATAGATGCTGCAGATCATCCCGGACGGAAGCAAAAGCCTGCTTCTCGTCCTTCCAGTTCTTGGCAAAGTAGGCTTTGCCGCCTGTCGCCGCGGTCATGCGATCAAATACGGCGGTAGATACTGGTTCCAACCTGGCTTCTTGCGTACTGATCATATATATGGAAACGCCGGCGGACTGGGCGAATTCGGAGACATCCTCGGGTGGTACCACACTGGAGTTGTCGGGACCGTTGGAAAACACGACAACCACTTTTCTGCCCTGGGATTGACTTGCATCCTTGAGCGTAAGCAACAGGGTGTTGTAGAGGGCAGCTTCGTCGCCGGCCACCGTCGAGCGCACCGCGCGTAAGACTTGTCCCCGGTCTGCGGTAAGAGCAGCAGCTCGCGAGAGATCCCGGCTGTAGGAATAGAATGCAATTTTGTCCGCGGTTCCAAGAGAACGAACAAACTCGGCAATCGCATCTTGCGCGAACACAAAGCCGCGATACATGTAGTTGCTGGTATCAAACAGAAGGAAGACGTTCGCTCCGGCCACTAAGGAAGTGAGCGCGGGAGAAGAGTTGGGCGGCGAAAAGTCCTTGCTCGGATGACTCGCGTCTGAAGATCCTTTGGGGTCCGCCGAGTCAACGAGACTCACAGCAGGCTCATTGCCTTCCGCAAAGGTGGCGATCTTCTCCGTAATCCCGTCTTCAGTGACGACAAAATCCGTAGGCTTGAGACCCGTAAGGTAACTTCCATTCTTATCAGTCACCGCCACGTTGAGCTGTACCAAATTGACAACCACGTGAAGATCGGGAGTCTCCTGAGATTCGACTCCCGTTCCATAGCCGATGAAGAGACTCGCAAAAAAGCAAAAAGATAGAAAGGTTTTTCGTAGCATCGTTCTCGACTTCCTATTCTGCGAACGCATCTATGGGATCGCTATATTGCCTTCACTGTCCCCCGGTTGTAAGCAACGCCATCTTACCGTTGCGAAACTGTTCGCCGGTTTCGTGCATCGCTCGAAGCAGCGCCGGCCAGTCTTCCAGATCGGTTGCGAAGATTTTCTCCACCATGGATCGGGTCAGCTGCGGTACCAGGCGATTTAACGTTACCGCTGGAAGCCCCGTCTCATCCGCCAGTCGAGCCCAGTACAGATTGGGCGAATCCCAGGACTCGCCCAGAAAACGGCTGGCGTATCCCGTGAACGCAGGAAGAGGTCCAATATTCAGCAGTTCCCTGAAGTAGGTTTGATCCAAGGTCGGATGTGGTACGCCAAAATCATGGGACAAGCGTTTCCAGTTGACTTGCTCGGGATCTTGCCGAGAGAGCGTTTGCAGTTCCTCGCTTGCTCTTCCCCAAGTAGCGGTTTCTCCCGGGTAACTGCGGTAAAACTCTGCCGTCAGATAAAAGGTGTCAGCCGGCGTCATTCGTGGCAGAATCTCCGACGCGTGTCCGGCCTTTAGAGTTTGGTCGATTTGTGCCAGCCGCCGCGGAGTCGTACGATCCGAGAGGATCGTCATCACCTTCGCCCGCAGTTTCTCATCCTTCGCAGAAGCGATTAGAAGTTCTTCACCGGCTCGCTGATACAGCGCCACCGCGTGTAGCTCATTCTGACTCACATTCCACCAGCGCGGCAAAATCGCATTGGTCAACAGGACGGGCGTCAATTCCTTCCAGACGAGGGCTTGCACGTTTTCCGGCGAAATAAAATCTTGTTCGAGATCGGCAAGAACATAGGGGAGATCGGCAAGAGAACCAACGAAATGCGCGCCTCCGCCGGCGGGGGATCCTTGGCCGAGCAGTTGCGGGGTCTGCCAGACACTCTTGATTCCACTCACCGTCTCCGCGTCAAAGTCGTGAGAGCGGACGAGTAACGGGTTGCTATGCAGTGCTTGGGAACCAGGTGGCTCATAATAGGCATAATTCAAACCAACCAGAGTGTCCCTCAAGAAAGAAGCCAGCTGGCCGCGCGCATCTTCGAGTTGAGCGGGCGATGGCGCGGGAGACTTGAGCACCCTGGCCACGTCACTTCGCATTTGTACTTCGGTGTGATGGTTGTTGTAGATTCCCGCCGACCATTCGGTTCTTTCGCCATTTGTGAAAATCGGTCGCGGCATCTCGAATTCGCGTATCTCGCCGGCCTGATGCATTACAAACTCGTCCATCGGTTTGCCTTGACCCTTTGCCGTTAAGGCATCGCCTAACGCCAGCAGCGTGTCGAGCGAGACCAACCGCTGGCCGTCCAGTACAGAACGAATTCTGATCGCAAGCTCCTTATGAATCCTGGAGCCTTCGGCTGTAGTCTGCCGAGGTCCCGCGAGCAGTTCGATGATTTCATCCTGAGAGACTCTCGGCTGGCCACCGACAAATCGAAATATTTCTTCCATCGAAGTTCGTCCCGCGTTATACAGCTGAGGAGCGGTTCGAATTCTTGCGAACGGATTGATTACCTGCTGCCATGAATCGTTCAGGCGCAAATTCGGGATTTCTCCCTGCCGGGCGAAGATCTGCCAGATTCCGATATTTGCCTGAAAGGTACCGAGCGCATTGCTTCGCAGGGCATTGGGAACATTATTTAGCGCCTCAGCCGTTTCCAGAAACATGACAAGCGATCGATCATTTAACTCTTGAAACTCAGTGAAGATCCGATACTGATCACTCAAATCTGTAAACTTCTCCGCCAACCGCCGCACCGTCGCAGGAGCCAATCGATGTTCGGGAGCTCGCCTGCTCTCGAGGGCGCTGATCATCATGTACTTCTGCAGCGGGCCGTCGTCGGTTGTCGCCCGCGAAAGAGCGAACATTACTTCCACCAGTTGGTCCGGAGTGGTTATGTGGACGCTGCGCCTGCCCCACGCGCGTACGATGTGCGACTCGCTCCTGTGCCGAAGGATCTCTCTCCATACCTCGAGATTTCCCGGAACCAGAGGTTCGCCGGTAGATTCGAACTGCAGCCGCGTGGCCAACAGCAACAGCTCAGGAGCAGGCCTGAACACACCGACTGTGGCGCCACCCGAAGGATCCGGAGACCGCAGAGCTTCGTAGAAACGGCGCAACCGGTGCGGTTCGGTGAAATATGCCTGACGACTTCGGCTCACTCGTGACAGCACATCGAAATAGGCGGTCAACCATCCTTTATCGGTAGCAAGCAATTTCTGGATGAACGCTTCGGGGGATGCCGGGCTGGCCCCCACCACATCTTTCCAGGCGGCTTCCGCTTCCGGCCCTCCAGGAACAACGACCCGCCCGTCGCGAATGCAGAGGCGGCTTCCGTAAAAATCGAGGACGGCGGCATACGGCAGGAGTTTCCTGATCCCAATCGACGTCTGCAAAACCTTATCGGTTTCGGGGTCAAGCTTGGAAAATGCCCAATACAACCGTGCTAAAGCCGGGTCGTTCACGATTGTGTCAATCAGATCCCGGCTCACTTCGTTGTGGTTCTTCGCGCTGGCCATGGTCCAGTTGCCGGCCGCGAACATCACCGGCACGGACGAAGAGGAGTAAGCGTAGGCGAACGGCTTGCCTCCCTGCAGCGTCCGCTCCAGTTCTGGCAAAGGAAATCCGGAATCGATGGTCACAAACGCCCGCTCGGAATCAGCCGTCTGCAAGGACGTTTCAGCGGCTCCGCAGTTTGGCCGGGTCCGGTAGCCAAGCACGGTGAGAAGCGGTTTCGCGTCATCACAGTTAGTAACGTGAATCTTGCCATCGGGGCCAACCAGCAACGAAAGCTCGCGCGCCTGAACCACATACCGGCTCAACAGAATAAGAAATTCAGTTCTTCTCGAACCCTCATAACCTTGCATAAACACGTTTCGGCTCAGTAGAGGAAGCACTTCTTCGGGCGCGATCTTTTGACTGATGCCGGCCATGCGCAGAAAAGAGCGGAGCGGACCTGGAATCATGAACTCGGACGAGTTCGTTACCACTTCGTCTGGAGGCGAGGTTGCAGCCGTGTTGGATGGATTCGAGGCATTTGCGTCAGCAGGGCTCAGCGCACTCGCAACTGAGGAAAAGGACGAGAAGACGGCAGCGACGACAAGAAGGGACAGGCAAAGAGGGACTTTCACGGAAGGATACCTCTTCGAGCCGGTAAAACTAACTCATCCGGGTGCACGTCGCGGAGAGCAGGGAGTGTAATTCATCCGCGATGACTGGTCGTTCGCCGTTTCCGAGTTTGTGACCCCGGCCCCGATTCCAATTCCAATGCCGCCCACAATAAACCATGCTTCCCGATTATCCAAGCAATTTCGTCAGTCCGTGATCGGTTTTTTCGTCTATTGGCGGGGTTGTAGCGGAAAGGGAGGGCGGAGCCGAAGGCTGTGGATAAATAGATTGACAGAACCCAGGAAGCAGGATGACAATGCTTCGCATTGCCAAAAACGACACCATATGAAAGCAATCGATCTGAATCGCAAGTCAAAACGTAATAAAGCGAAGCAATCCGGGCCGAGTTCAAATCTATGGCTGGAATGGATGCTTCCTGCGCTGGAGGGCGATCCTGGGTCCAGTAAAAATCAGCGAAGGCTTCCGATACGACGACAGAACTCATCGGGCAGCAAACGAAGCAAGACGAAGTCTGGAGAATACACAAGCTATAACGCAATTCCACAATCCCCCAAGGAGGTTTTCAATGACTAATTGCTTTGGTTCGCAACGGACGGCGAAGTGTTACTTGGTTCGCGCTCTGTTTCTCCTCGTATCCTGCTTGTTCGTGCTTTCTCTCGGCGCGCAAGCCACGGTTTATTACGTTGCAAAAAACGGCAATGACTCCAATAGCGGTAGTGCGAGTGCGCCTTGGCTCACGATTGGGCACGCGGCCGCGGAAGCTCATGCCGGCGACACCGTCTATGTGGGAGCTGGAACCTATAACGAGAGCGACTTGTTCGCCAACTCGGGAACCGCTTCGGCCCCGATCACCTTTAATGGACAAGGTGTCGCGATTGTGGACGGCACCGGGGTCGCCTGCTGTACCACGCCCAGCTTCGCTTCCAGCAACAACTTCCTCTGCTGCAACACCCAGGGATTGTTTACCGTCGGCGCAACCGGTGGCGTGAGTTACCTGACCATAGAAGGGTTCACAATCCAAAACTACAAAACGTCTAGCAAAACAGAGGTACCCGCGGGCATTCTGATTGCCGGCAGCGGAACCGGGATTAACATTCTTAATAACACCGTGAAGAATATTCAAACCACGGCGGGAAGGGATGGCAACGCCTACGGGATCGGGGTTTTCGGTAGCAGCGCCACTCCGCTCAGCGTGACGGTAAGCGGCAACACGGTTACCGGGTGCCTGACCGGGGAAAGCGAGACGACGACTTACAACGGCAACGTACAAAACTTTGTTGTCTCCAACAATACGATTTATAACAACGACAACATTGGCATGGACGCTATCGGTTTCGAGGGAGTCGGACCGACAGGCTACGATCAGGCGAAGAACGGAGACGTTTACGGCAACCTCATCTACAACAACAGCGCCTTCAAAAATCCCGGAGAAGGCAACGAATATGATGAGGATGGCCTGTACTGCGATGGATGCACGGATGTGACCTTTGAGCGCAACACGCTGTACGGCAATGACCTGAACATCGAAGCCGCCAGCGAAACCTCGGGCGAAGTTTCGAGCAACGTTATTATCCGCAACAATCTGGTTTACGCTGCAAACTCGTGCGGTATTTCTGTAGGCGGCTACGCCAAATCGGGGACTGGCGGAAGCACCGATATCACCATCGTGAACAACAGTCTCTACGATAACGATACGCAGAAGACCGGCAGTGGCGAGTTCCAGATCCAGTATCGCGCTACAGGGATTTTGTTCGAGAACAATATTGTCTATACAGGGGCCGAAGGTTTATTCATGTATGGTTACGTGTCGGGCAGTGGAGTAACCGCCAATTACAACGATTACTACACGACTAGTTCAACTACCACGTTTGAATTGAACGGAAAGAGCTACTCGTCCTTCGCGTCCTACGAGTCAGCCACTGGCCAGGACAAGAATTCGGTGTTCGCAAATCCCGACTACCTCACCCTCACCACTTGTAAGTCAACCGAGGAGAGCGGCCCGCCGACGCCGCTTACCACCTGCTCACCCACCCCTAATTTTGACATCTCGACCAGTTCGCCAGCCGAAAACACGGGCAATGCCAGCCTGGGTTCGGCCGATTACGGCACGGTGGACTTCAACGGAAATCCGCGTGTCAACGCCAACGGACAAATTAATATTGGAGCCTTTGAACAGTAAATGCTATGCGGGCATGCCTTTGTGCATGCCCGTTTTGCTCCACTCTGCCAGCTAACGCTTGAGCTTAGGAGGATATTTGCCCATGCGTTTCCAATGCACCGTGTTGCTTGTGCTGGCCGGCGTAGCCTATGGGCAAGCCGAACCACCGGCGACGCCCTCCGCTTCCGGAGAGAGACTGGCGAAAATCGCTTCCGCCGCGACCGATCAAGCCCATGGAGTGAAAGTTGAGCCCGATGATCCAGTCATTACGTTGAATGGTTTCTGCGCCGATTTTGAAGGGCAAGGCGATTCCTGCAAGACCACGATCACGCGCGCTCAATTTGAAAAGTTTACGCACGCGCTGCAACCAGGAATGTCACTTCCCCTTCGCCTCAAGGTAGCCAATGCTTACGCACGGAATTTGAAAATGTCCGCGACAGCGGAAAAGCGCGGCCTCGACAAGACGCCTGAGTTTGAAGAAGAAATGCGCTTTGCGCGGATGCAACTTCTCGCTCAAGACCTGGAACGCGCGCTGCAGGCGGAGGCCAACAACATCACCGACGCGGATATTGAAGAATATTATAAGAAGAATGAATCTTCCTACGAGCAAGCCACGGTTGCCCGGATTTTTATCCCCCGCATGAAAGCGACCGTCCCATCACAGAAAGGTGAAGCGCCAATAAAAGCTGATGCTGATGAAGCAGCGATGACGAAATTCGCTGAAGCCCTCCGTGCGCGTGCCGTGAATGGTGAAGACCCTGACAGACTACAAATAGAAGCCTATGCTGAAGCCGGAATCACGCGGGCCAACGCCAATACAAGAATCGTGAATGTGCGCCGAGGCACTCTCCCTCCACAACATGAGACGGTCATGGAACTGAATCCGGGAAAAGTTTCCCAGGTATTCTCTGATCCTGACGGCGCCCACTTCATCTACAAAATGATCAGCAAGAAAACCTTGCCACTGGAAGATGCGAAGGCGGAGATCCGCACGCAAATCTCCAGCCAGCGCTATCGCGATAGCATGAAAAGCTTCGAAGGCAACGTCGTGTTTAACGACGCGTACTTCGTGCCGGCGGAAAAACCTGAGTCCGGAAAAGGTCTCATGCAAAAGTCAAAACAAAAGCCTAACGCCACGCAGTAAGCTGCCAAGCTTGGCAACGGTATCCAGGCATCGATACGCTCGTAAAGTCTGCTCAGATATCGAGACGATGATCAGCCACTGCGGACCTACGCCTGCGTGATGTCCGGTGGCGCAATACTCGAACAAAATATCCCGCGCACGTTTGGCAATACCGATGTCGGTCTTTTTCCGACAAAGACACTAAAATGGAAAACGATTTTGAAACGTTTTATTATTATTATTCCTTTGGGCTGCGCGACCACATGGGCACGTTCGGGTTCAAGCCGCCTCGAAAGTTCAGAGGTGTTGCTTGACCCGGAGCCACGGCTACGGGTTCATTCGATGGAGATCGCAGGAGTTCGAACGCGTAGTCTTCAACCTGCTTGCGGATTTTGGGATCTCTCAACGCCGCCAACAGTCCGGGCTTGCCAATGTGCGTGAAACCACCGCAAAACGGGCACTTTACTAAATCGTCGTTGACCATCGTCGCCTCCTGGAATTATCGCTGACCGGTCTTGGAACTTTGTGCAGCCTGATTGCATTGCACCCCACGAAGGGCGGGCAAGCAGTGATTCGCATCTCGCCGGCCAGTGATGGGCGTCACCTACTGTCCAGTCGTCAGATATTCATGAATGGAGCGGGCGGCGCGGCGCCCGGCGCCCATGGCCAGAATCACCGTAGCCGATCCGGTCACGATGTCGCCTCCGGCAAAAACCCCCGGGCGTGTTGTGCGCTGAGTTTCTGAATTCGCCTGGATGTAACCCCGTTTGTCCGTGCCCAGGCCCGGCGTAGTGCTCTGCACAATGGGATTAGCAGTGGTCCCGATCGCCATGATCGCGACTGATAACGGCAGGTCAAACTCTGAGCCTTTGATCGGAACGGGCCGTCTGCGGCCCTGATCATCCGGCTCACCCAATTCCATACGCACACAGCGCGCTGCGCTCAGCCAGCCGTTGCCATCGGAAAGTAATTCCACCGGCGCGGTCAGCATTTGAAAGTCGATGCCTTCCTGCCTCGCGTGGTGAACTTCCTCGGCGCGCGCGGGCATCTCCGCGTCGCTGCGGCGGTAGATCACATAAGCCTTGCGCGCTCCCAGGCGCAACGCCGATCGGATAGCGTCCAGCGCCGTATTCCCACCCCCGATTACGCCAACATCTTTTCCATGCAGGTCGAGCATGGGCTCATCGTAGACGGGAAACTTGTAGGCCTTCATCAAGTTGATGCGCGTAAGAAATTCGTTGGCCGAGTAAACGCCATTGAGATGTTCGCCGGGGATGCCCATGAACTGCGGCAGTCCGGCGCCGGTGCCGATGTAAACGGCGTCGTATCCCTCTTCTTGCAGGAGTTCGTCGATGGTGACGGTGCGGCCTACCACTACATTGGTCTCAAACTCCACGCCCATCTTGCGCATGTAATCGATTTGTTGGTGAATGATGTGCTTGGGCAGGCGGAACTCAGGGATGCCATAGACCAGCACTCCACCCAGTTCATGCAGCGCTTCGAATACGCGAACCTTATGGCCCTTCTGAATCAGGTCGCCAGCCACGGTGAGGCCTGACGGACCGCTGCCCACCACCGCAACTTTCTTGCCGGTCGGCGGAACACTGGGCAGCACATGGCTTCCCATGCGCTGCTCGTAATCGGCGACAAAGCGCTCCAGATAACCGATGCCCAGGGGTTTCACTTTTTTCGAAAGCAGGCATTTGCCCTCGCAATGATCTTCCTGTGGACAGACTCGTCCAGTCACTGCGGGCAGCACATTGTCTTCGCGAATCTTCGCCGCCGCGCCCAGAAAGTCGCCGACAACAATCAACTCGACAAATTCTTTTACTTTTACGCCAACCGGACAATTCACGGTGCAGGTGGGCTTGGCGCACTCCAGGCAGCGCAATGCTTCCTGCTGCGCCAGTTCCGGGCTGTAGCCGAGGTTGACTTCGCTGAAATTCTTGTTGCGCTCATCGGCGGCTTGCTCCGGCATGAGTTGGCGCGGAACCTTCATGCGTTCTTTCATTGGCAGTGGAGCTATGGAATTTTTAGCTGCCGGATTCATCGTTCACCGCCCGGCGCTATCGCGCACGCGTTTTCGTTACTCCCGTGTTCCTGATAGGCGGCGAGGGAGCGCCGCTCGGCTTCGCGGTACATTCCAGAACGTTGCACCAGCACCTCGAAATCCACCTTATGCGCATCGAACTCCGGTCCGTCTACGCAGGCAAACTCGCTCTTGCCATCGACCAGTACGCGGCAGCCGCCGCACATTCCAGTTCCGTCAATCATGATCGGATTCAGGCTGACCACAGTGCGGATATTGTCTCTGCGTGTCATTTCCGCCACGGCCTTCATCATCACCACCGGCCCAATGGCCAGCACCAGGTCGATACGCGTGCCGTTCTCAATCAGTTGGCGAAGTTTGTCGGTGACGAAACCTCTGTCGGCATAGCTGCCATCGTCGGTGGTGATGAGGAGCGCGTCGCTGACGGCGCGCAATTCCTGCTCAAGAATGACTAATTCTTTGTTGCGCGCGCCGATGATAGAGATCACGCGGTTGCCGACCTTCTTCATTGCTGCGGCGCTGGGATAAGCCATCGCGGTTCCGACCCCGCCACCGATCACAACCACGGTGCCGAAATTCTCAATCTCGCTCGGCTTGCCCAACGGCCCCACCACATCCAGAATGTGATCGCCCGATTTGAAGGAGTTCAGCAGGCGCGTCGTCTTTCCCACCGACTGAACCACAATGCTGACCGTCCCGCGCGCCGTGTCGGAACTTTCGATGGTAATGGGGATGCGCTCGCCTTCCTCATAAACCCTGAGAATCACGAACTGGCCAGGTTTCTGTTTACGGGCGATGCGAGGAGCTTCAAGGACGAACCGTTTGATGCCGGGCGCAAGAAATTCGGCGTCGATGATCTTGAACACGAAACCTCCGCTAGAGAATCACAATTTGATTGTGCGGGAAGGTTAACCGTAGTGGCGGTGATGGAGATCACAATGACATGTGAGCCACGACGCTTTCTAGCTGGTTTCCGGCTTGAAGATTACTCCCCTGCCGGTGCGGCTGTTCATAATCACGCTGATGGGGTCGTCGAAGTGAAGATGCCGGACGCATCCTTTTTCGGCCATCGACGGCTGGTTTCTCAGCCAATCCCAATCGATCGAGCCTTCGCCGGCTTCCGGATTCACCGTGAAATAGCCGATCTGAAACGCGGTCAGATTCTGGAAGAAATGGCTGCCTTGCGACGGGGTGACGCGAAAATCGCGGAACCCCGCTTCAACGATTACCCGTGCGCCAGAGATTTCGTCCCACTCGACCGGAATACCAAGCCAAGGATCGTTTGATCCCCAGCGGCCGACGCCAATCAGAAGATAAGGACGGTTCTCCGCATTCAGCGAGGCGTTGAAATTCGCCACCGTTTTAGCGACTTCCTGACTGCGTCCGCGTTCAAAGCGGTCGGAGTCCACGACTACTATGTCGTGGAGATTCTCGATGCGGCCGTTACCCAGCACTCTGTTGCTTTGGCAGATCAAACTCTCCGCACAAACATCGCCGATGTTCAAGTCCTGACTCTCGCGGGCCAGCGTGAGCGGTCGAATCTGCAGGAAGGCAAACTCCGCTACTTCGTCGGCCTGCTGCTGCAGACGCACGGCAAATTCGATTTCCACCGGATTGCCCAAGGCGTCTTCGCCCGCATGCACCAGCTCATCGAGAATCTCAGCCAGAGGGAAAATACCGTGCTTGAGGATGTATGAAAAACTCACCAGGCGACATCCGGGACGGCCAAGGCCATCGTAGACAGCGTGGTTCTCTCGCGAGTATGTGGATCCTACGGCCTGCAGAGTACCGTCGACTTCGGCGGCGTCGAGGCCGAAGCGCGTCTCGTGCAAACGTGCGCCGCCGGTTCCATCGAGTTGCAGAGCCCAGAATTCTGACTGCGAGTTAGCCAGCATATCTTCCACGGATGAGAACTGCACCAGGTTGCGGGGATAGCGCGGGCAGAAGGTCAAACATTTTCCGCCGTCGACCACAACGCGGCCCAGTCCCAAGGCTACGGCCGCAACCCCATCTTCGAATTTCATGGGCGGCACGGGATAGAAATTGCGGGAGCGCACTACGCCGGAAATATCCGGATAGAAGCGCGGGCCATGCTCCGCTCCGACAAGCTGCTGCAAGATCGCCGCCATCTTTTCTTCTTCCAGGCGATAGGGCGTAGCCCTGATGTATGCCTTGGCATGGCGACTGAAGGTGGAGGCATAGACCAGCCGTATCGCCTCGCTCACCGCTTGCACCCGGTCGCGCAAGTCAGGTTGCCGGTTGCCCAGCATGAAAGTTTCATACACGCCGGTGAAAGGTTGATATTGCGAATCCTCGAGCAGGCTGGAGGAGCGAACCGCCAGCGGATGCTTCACTTCAGACAGGAACGCTTTCAAATTTTCATTCAGAGATGCGGGGAGCGGCGCAGTCAGAAATCTTCTTTGAATTTCCGCGTCGTCAGCGCAATGCAAGGCGAAGTCCAGCAGATTGTTCTCGGATACGAATTGATCGAAAACATCGGTGGACAGGACGACAGACTGCGGCACTGCGATGCGGACTCTGGGAAAACGCCGGGTGAGGCGGCGCGTGCGCAGCAGGTGCCGCGCAAAGGCCAAGCCGCGCGCCTTGCCGCCCAGCGAACCGGAACCAATCCGCAAAAAACTGGATGCCTCGGGCTCGAAGGTGTCAGGCTTAAAATCGCCGATCAG
Source organism: Candidatus Sulfotelmatobacter sp. (assembly GCA_049693675.1). GTDB lineage: Bacteria > Acidobacteriota > Terriglobia > Terriglobales > Acidobacteriaceae > Sulfotelmatobacter. Next base: position 14,646 of record JBAVQD010000122.1, read on the forward strand.
TGCCTCATTCTGTTCCCGGCGATAAGTACGGATCGATTCGATCAGATCGCGGCGCAGATGTTCCGGGCTGACAAAGTCCGAAACTTTTCGCGGCCGAAGCCTGGCCGCCAGGGCGAATTCGGTGCGCGCCATCAGCCAGTGCGAAAAGTGGTTGCGCTGGCTGTGATAGAGCAGACTCTCTGCCGGGAGTTTCTTCAACTGGTGTTCCAGTTCGGTCAAGTCCTTGGCGCGACCCACTTCGAGCAAATCAGGCAGACGAAATACAAAGTCGCCAAAGCCGAATTCCTCGGTAAGAATTCGCCGCAGATCCTGCAGCAAAGTGGGAGAAAGCTTCTGCAGAAATGAATAGCCTTCCGCATAAGCGCGTTCGCGGAATGCCGGCCGGCTGGTTTGCAAAACCACAGGCACGTCGGGCACAAGGCTTCTTACCAGCCGCGCCAATTCAAACCCGGCGGCTGAGTTGAGTGTGCCTTCCCAGGGAAACTCCACATCCGATACCAGGCCGATCAGAGTCTCGCGATATTGCTGCACCAGTTGGGCGGCTTCTTCGAAGCTGGAACTCAGCAGAATCTTGGGGCGAGCCTGCATGCGCACCAGTTTGTGGGCGGTGTTGATGCCTTCGTGGATCACGCGGCGAGATTGCTTGATCAGTTCGGCATAGATCACCGGCAGAAATGACGAGTAATAGCGGATGTTGTCTTCCACCACGAGCAGTACCGGAACTCCCATGGCCCGCGTGTCGTGCAGCACGTTGCGCTTGTCTTCGACGTATTTCACGATCGCGATCAGAATGCGGGCGTCGCCCTGCCACAGGAAAATACGCTCCACATCCGTCACTGGATTGCGAGCGATAAAGTTTTTTACTTCGCGATAGTCGTAGGCCAGCACAACCACTGGAATATCGAGCCCAGCGAGCTTTATCTCACCAGCTAGTTGGGCGGCGTCCATCTCGCCGATGGCAAGATTCGAGACGATCAGGTTGAATTGCGGATTGGAACTCGCCAGTTGTAGCGCCTCAGCGCAACTTGAAACGTGAGTAATGCCGGGAATTTGCTGCAGGTTGAGGTCGAGAGATTCGTCGATCAGTAGTTCGTTGAGACGGCCATCTTCGCGCAGAATGAAAGAGTCGTAGAGGCTGGAGACCAGAAGTATGTTCTGCACTTTGAAGGGCATCAGATTCTCGAAGCCTTCGAAGCGCTGTTCGGGGTCGAAGATGGGGTTGGTGACGGGTAGAACGCTCATTGAAATTCAAAATCCCCACCCTGTCCCTGCAAACGGCGCAGGGACAAGGATGGGGCGGGCTTCATATCTGCTGCGTAAATCTCTACACAAGCCCCTGATCCAGCATGGCGTTGGCTACTTTCAGGAAGCCGCCGATGTTGGCGCCGTTCACCAGATTGCCCGGCGTGCCGTATTTTTCGGCCGTTTCGTAGCAGTTCTTGTGGATGGCGATCATGATCTTGTGCAGACGATCATCTACCTCCTCGCGAGTCCAGTTCAGCCGCGCGCTGTTTTGCGCCATCTCGAGCCCCGAGGTGGCAACGCCGCCCGCGTTCGCGGCTTTGGCCGGACCGTACAGGATTTTCACATCCAGGAACATTTTGGTGGCTTCGAGCGTGCTCGGCATGTTGGCGCCTTCGGCAACCAGTTGAATGCCATTCTTGATGAGATTCGCCGCGTCCTTCGCGGTGATTTCATTTTGCGTGGCGCTGGGGAATGCGCAGTCCGCTTTAATGTTCCAGAGAGGATTGTGCTCCAGTTTGATATCCGTGGGCATGAAGATCGCTTTTTTGTAACGATCTCCATAGTCGCGGATGCGCCCGCGTTTTACGTTCTTCAGCTCAATAATCCACTCCAGCTTTTCGCGATCGATGCCGTCCGGATCATAGATCACGCCGTTCGAATCGGACACCGTTACCGGCTTGGCGCCGAAATCGAGAAGCTTCTCGATGGTGTATTGCGAAACATTGCCGCTGCCGGAAACCAGGCAGATCTTGCCTTCGAGCGAATCCTTCCTGCTCTTCAGCATTTCACTGGCGAAGTATACGCAGCCGTAGCCGGTGGCTTCGGGACGAATCAGCGAACCGCCCCAGGCCAGGCCCTTGCCGGTGAGCACGCCGGTGAATTCGTTGCGCAGCCGTTTGTATTGTCCGAAGAGGAAACCGATCTCGCGACCGCCCACGCCAATGTCGCCCGCAGGGACGTCGGTATCCGGGCCGATGTGGCGCTGCAGTTCGGTCATAAAGCTCTGGCAGAAGCGCATCACTTCGTTGTCGCTCTTGCCCTTGGGATCGAAATCGGATCCTCCCTTGCCCCCGCCCATGGGCAGAGTCGTGAGCGAATTCTTGAAGACCTGTTCGAATGCCAGGAATTTCAAAATGCCGAGATTCACCGACGGATGGAAGCGTAGCCCGCCCTTGTAGGGGCCGATCGCGCTGTTCATCTCGATACGGAATCCGCGGTTGACTTGAATATTTCCCTGATCGTCAAACCAGGGCACGCGGAACATCAGCACGCGCTCTGGTTCGACAATCCGCTCCAGGATGCGGGCAGATTGAAATTCAGGATGCTTGCCTAATACCAAACGCAGGGAATCGAACACTTCCCGCACTGCCTGATGAAATTCCGGCTCCGCGGGATTCTTGGCTTGTACGCTGCACATCACTTCGCCAATGTAGTCCGCCGGAGCTTTGATTCCCGGCGGTGTCATTACTCTTGAATTCATAGTCCTACCCTCCATAGTTGCATCAGTTACGAATAAAATCTTTGCGCGTAAAGCATATCCAATTGTGGGCTTTGTGGAAACGATTACAGTGTTTCGGGATGCACCTGAGGGTGATATGGATCACCTTGTATCCCTTCTTTCCGTCACCAGGCACCTGGGAGGCGAGCCTGCCTAGCTAATACTGCGTAAAGCCGTCGGCCTGCGTGACAGCTCCGACGGCCACGTGGCGGTCGACGTAGATTCGGCCTGCTTCGAGTGCCTGGCGATCCAGTTCCAGCAGGTCGGCGTTTTTCACTTTCGCCTCCAGCACTTTCATGGCGGTCGCCGCGTGCAGGCACTCCGTGGCTTCGAGAAGCGCTCCCGCCATTACGACGTTGGCTACCTTGGCCGAACCCAACCGGTCGGCAATCTCCGATGCCGGAATACAGACCACTTGTGCCTGCGAAATACAGAAGTCCTCTGGAAGTTGATCGCGGCCGTAGACAATGATTCCACCGGGCGCAACCTCGGATGCAAACTTGCGCAGCGATAATTCATTCATTGCGACCAGCACTTGCGGATGCGAAACCAGGGGCGCACCAATTCTTTCTTTCGACAGCCATACATGGCAGTGCGCGCTGCCCGAGCGCATCTCTGGCCCATAGGACGGAAGCCAGCTTACTTCCAGGCCTTCGCGCATCCCCATCTCGGCCAGAAGCTGGCCCAGCAACAGAACACCTTGCCCGCCAAAGCCTGCGATCTTGATCCCGAGTTCCCGGTAGCGATGGTGGAACGCGGATCCAGTCTCCGTCGCGTCTGCGCTCTTTCCCGCGATTAATTCCGCCACCGTCTTGTGCGGAGGAGCGTTACTTGCCGGCATCTCGACCTTGCGATCGCGGAAAACTTCCAAGGGAAAGTTCGGAATCATTTTCTCCGCCACCCAGCGCCTGGCTTCCACGGCATCCTTGCCCCAGATCGTGGGACATGGCGAAAGAATCTCAACAAATGAGAAGCCGGCGCCATCGCGCTGAAGCTCCAGAGCTTTGCGCACGGCGCGGCGCGCCTTCATGATGTTCTTGTTGTCGGAGAGCGCCACGCGCTCGATATAGACCGGAGCCTCGAGCGAAGAAAGCATTTCGGCCATGTGCAAAGGGAAGCCCTCATTTACCGGCCGGCGCCCCCAGGGCGAGGTTGTGCTTCGTTGACCGACTAATGTGGTGGGCGCCATTTGCCCGCCGGTCATGCCATAGATCGCGTTGTTGACGAAAAAGACGGCAATCTTTTCGCCGCGGTTTGCGGCATGAACAATCTCCGCCGTTCCGATTGCCGCCAGGTCGCCATCTCCCTGATAAGAAATCACTACCTTGTCCGGGCACGCGCGTTGCAATCCAGTCGCTGCCGCGGGGGCGCGTCCGTGCGCCACCTGCACATTGCCTACATCAAAATAATAGTAGGCAAATACCGAGCAGCCGACGGGGCTCACCAGGATCGTGCGGTCCTGCAGTCCTAACTCCTCGATTGCTTCCGCAATCAGTTTGTGGACCACGCCATGACCACACCCGGGACAATAGTGAGTTTGGTGCTTCAGGTCCGTCTTGCGTTCGTATTCTGCATAGAACACTTCTGACTTCGAATGCACAACTTCGTAGCCGTCAGGGCTCGCTTCCAAATGCGCTTCGTTGCTAGCCACGCGTTCCCCAGCCATTCGTTGTCTCCCTATCCGAAGTTTGCTAAACCAAAGCGGCCGTCAGCTCTTCGATTTTCTCCACCAGTTCTTCCACCGACGGCACATTGCCTCCAACTCGTCCGTAAAACTTCACCGGCTTGTTTCCATTCAGTGCCAGGCGGACGTCTTCCACCATCTGCCCATTACTCAACTCGACTACTAGAACTTTCTCGGTGCGCATGGCCGCCAGTTTCAATTGCTCTGTGGGAAAAGGCCAAAGCGTAACCGGACGGAATAAACCGACTTTGATTCCCAGGAGACGCGCCTCATCTACCGCCGAGCGCAACACCCGCGACACGATGCCGTAGCCCACCACCAGCAATTCGGCGTCTTCGGTACGGTACAGTTCGCACCGAGTTTCGGCCTGTTGCGCACGAACATATTTTGCTTCCATGCGCCGCTGGTGGGCTTCGAGATCGTCAGCTTCGAGATAGATTGAGCTTACAAAATTCTTACGGGTCTCAGGCGTGCCCTTTACGGCCCACGGCTTTTCGGGAGGCACGATTTCGCGGTATTCGAGATCGAGTGGCTCCATGACCTGGCCAATAAAACCGTCGGCGAGAACGATCGCAGGGTTGCGATACTTATCGGCCAGTTCGAAAGCCAGAATCGTCAGTTCCGCCATCTCCTGCACCGACGCTGGCGCGAGCACCAGATTGCGATAGTTGCCGTGGCCGCCGCCTTTCACCATGGCGAAATAGTCGCTCTGTTCGGGCGCGATATTGCCCAAGCCCGGTCCGGCACGCATTACGTCGACAATCACGCAGGGCAACTCCGCGCCGGCAAGATAGGAAATTCCTTCCTGCATCAGGCTGAGTCCGGGCCCCGATGATGCGGTCATCACCCGCTCGCCCGCGGCTGCCGCGCCATAGACCATGTTGATGGAAGCGGTCTCGCTCTCCGCCTGCACGAAGGTTCCACCGATCTCGGGGAAAAACAGGGCTGCAGCTTCTGCGATCTCGCTGGCTGGCGTGATCGGATATCCGTAGTAGGCGCGGCAACCCGCCAGCAGCGCACCCTTGATGACCGCTACATTGCCTTTACAAAGCTGTCGCATGATCGCCTCCCCGGGCTGCAACCGTCTTAGGCGGCGACAGCCGATAGACGATGATGGCTCCCGGCTCCGGGCAGCAATAGAAACAGATTCCGCACCCGGTGCAGCCTTCGCCCGTGTAGCGCGCCGGATGCACGCCAAAGCCGGTCAGTTCTGCAGCCAGTTCGAGACACTTCGGTGGACAGGATTCGACGCACAGCCCGCATCCTTTGCACTCTTCGACGTCGATGGTGATATTGCCGCGCGCCTGGCCCATAGGTCTTACCTCGCCACAGTCTCTACGGTCGGTTGATGTTGCAGCCACTTGATTTTTTCGCAGTACTCGTACAACTCCTGCCGGAATTTGGGGTGCGCAATCTCGATTAATGATTTGGCGCGCTCGCGAATCGTTTTGCCATGCAGGAATGCAACTCCGTATTCAGTCACAACGCAGCGGATGAGGCCGCGTGAGGTGACTACACCCGCACCGGGATCGAGCACCGGAACAATGCGTGAGAGGGTCCCGTTCTTCGCGGTCGAGGGCAGGGCGATGATGGACTGGCCGCCTTTCGAACGTGAAGCGCCGCGTAGAAAATCGACCTGCCCGCCGATGCCGCTGTAAAACTGGTTGCCAATCGAGTCGGAACAAACCTGCCCCGTCAAATCTATTTGCAGCGCAGAATTTATCGCGACCATATTGTCGTTACGCGCGATCAATACCGGATCATTGGTGTAGGCAGTGGGGTGGAATTCGAAGATGGGATTGTTGTCGACGAATTCAAATAGATCCTCCGTGCCCAGGGCGAATCCCACGATAATTTTGCGTGGCTTGAAGTTTTTTCGCGCTCCCGTGATTACCCCCGCTTTGATCAAAGGGATCACGCCATCCGAAACCAGTTCGCTGTGTACCGCGAGATCCTTGCGGTCCATCAGCAAAGGCAACACGGCCTCGGGAATTCCTCCGATGCCGATCTGCAATACGGAGCCATCTTCGATCAGTGTGGCCACGTTGCGCGCGATGGCTACGTGCAAATCGGTAAACGGCGGCTTCTTCAGCGCGCACAAGGGTCGCGACGATTCCACGATCGCATCGATGTCGTTGACATGAATGAAGCTGTCGCCGTAGGTGCGCGGCATCTGGTCATTGATTTGGGCCACGACGTGATGCGCCACCTTGGCCGCAGTCAGCGTGGTATCCACGCCAACCCCAAAACTGCAGAAACCGTGGGGATCGGGAGGAGAAACTTCGATGAGCGCCACATCAATCGGCATCGCGCCGCTCTCAAACAGGCCTTCAATCTCGCTGAGGTGTATGGGAGTGTAGTCGGCGCGGCCCTGGCTGATGGCGTCGCGCACATTGGGTCCGATGAACATGGCGTTGTGGCGAAAATGCCCTTCCATCTCGGGCGCCACATATGGCGCGCAGCCCATCGTCATCATGTGGACGATCTCCACATCATGCACCTCTGGGGCGCGGCGCATTAGCGCTTCGACCAGAGTCTCCGGTTCGGCGCAGCCCGGCTGAATGTAGACTCGCATCCCGGAGCGAACCAGGCGCAAGGCATCATCCGCTGTCATGACGTTATGTTTGTAGTGCGTTTCCCAGGACATTCGAGGGGTCACCTCGTTACATTCAATTGTCTCTAAAACCCGGCTGCGGAGAGATATCCTGGATCACCGGTGTTTGTGATTGAGGTCACAACCAGGCGTAATCTATCTTGCGAAGTTTTCATCGTGCTCCTCCGAACCGGGGTTAAATCCCCTTTAAATATACCTTGACACGTATATGCTCTATAGAGTATATACGGAGCATGGAATCTGTTTTTGAAATCATTGCGGAGCCAAACCGCCGCGCCATATTGAGCTTGTTGCTCTCGTCCCAACAGTCGGTGGGAGAGATCGAGCATCAACTTCGCATGCCGCAGCCGACCGTGTCCAAGCATCTGCGCGTGCTGCGCGACGCCGGTTTTGTGGAGTCCACGGTGGACGCACAGCGCCGTCTCTACCGGTTGAAACCCGAACCATTTCAGGAGATGGATGCCTGGCTGGCGCAGTTCCGCCGCTTCTGGTCGGCGCACGTAGATGCTCTCGAACGCCACCTTGATCGGATGGATCACGACCGCATGGATCGTCATCCATCAACACCGACGAAGAGCGCACCAACGAAACGGAAGAGAGAGAAAGAGTCGACGCGGACCAAACCGCAAAAGTGAAAGAGGAGAAACAAATGAAAATCAAATTGACCAGCGTATATGTGGACGACCAGAACAAGGCCCTGCGCTTTTATACCGAGACACTGGGCTTTGCCAAGAAGGCGGATTTCAGTCAGGGCCCATATCGTTGGCTGACCGTAGCCTCGCCCGAGGAGCCGGACGGCCCTGAGCTGCAGCTGGCGCTCAACAATAATCCTGCGGCCAAAGCCTATCAGCTAGCGATCTTTCAACAGCACCAGCCTGCGGCCAATTTTGTTACTGACGACGTCAAGGGCGACTACGAGCGCATCAAGGCCCGCGGCGCCGAGTTCACCATGCCGCCCACCGACGTGACCGGCTCGACCATTGCCATGCTAAACGACACCTGCGGCAACCTGATTCAACTCACGCAATTGAAGCGCTGGTAAAGCGATGCGAAGGAGGACGAAGTTGACTGATCGCCAGAGCTACACGCCAGGCCCCGCCAATCTGGCGCGGGTGCAGAAAGTCCGGGTGCAAAACGGCCGGGGGCAAGAAGAAGAAAAGTGGACGCTCATTCTCGTCCGCGAACTGCGCCACTCGCCAGAAAAAGTCTGGCAGGCGCTCACCGACCCAGCCCATCTGCGCGAGTGGGCTCCCTTTGATGCCGATGGAAGCTTGGGTGCGCCTGGAAGAACGGTGAAGCTCACTACGGTGGGAGCGCCCACACCCCGCGTTACCGAAGCAACCGTGACGCGAGCCGACGCTCCTGAGCTGCTTGAGTACAAATGGGGCGACTTCGATATGCGATGGGAACTCAAAGCCTCGAGCGTCGGCACGCGGCTCACGCTGTGGACCAACATCGGTCATCGCTTCATCGCAATGGGCGCTGCCGGGTGGCACATTTGTTTCGATGTTCTCGATCACCTGCTCAGCGGAACTCCCATCGGACGGATGGTTGGCCCCGATGCCATCAAGTTCGGCGGCTGGCAGCGGCTGCACGCTGAGTACGCCAAGCAGTTCGGTAATGAATCGCGCTGATTGCAGAAAATCAGGGCCGCCACAGCGGCGCAAAAGTCATGAATCAAGGTGGATCATAAATGATCAGCACTGCTACCCAACGATCGATTTTCGCTGGATTCACATCATCGTCAGCATTCCGATACTGGGCTATATCTATAGTGTTTGAAAAACTTCCAAGCTATGCCCCGGCAACTCGGTTTGTATTCCTACCTGTATCTTTGTTGCTTCAAAAACATCTCAACCGTAACGCTCTCAAGAAGGACTGGTGCCCTGCCGAGGTTGCAGGCCAGGCTGGGCACAACTAAATTAGTTTGAGAATTGGAGCTGCATATGAAAAAGTCCGTCCCAGTGGTATCTGCCTCGGCATTCGTCTCCGCTTCTGCATTGATCGATGAGAAGATCAAGCAACTTTCTTCCGGGCCTGGCGGGGGCGACTGGCGCGGGAAAACGCTCGCGAAGGTGCGCACGATCATACACGAGGCAGACCCTGCGATCGTCGAGGAATGGAAGTGGATGGGAAGCCCGGTGTGGTCTCACGACGGAATCATCGCGGTCGGAAATGGCCATAAAGATAAGGTGAAGCTTACCTTCGCCCAGGGTGCGAACCTCGCAGATCCTGACAAGCTGTTCAACGCCGGCCTCGGAGGCAACATGTGGCGAGCGATCGATTTTTTCGAGGGCGACAAAATTAATGAGCCTGCTCTGAAAAGGCTCATCCGTGCCGCCGTTGATTACAATCAGAGTAAATTGAAGAGCAAAGTGTCCGCGGGGAGTCGAGCAAAAGTACGCAAGAGTAAGAAGCGATGATGCGTCTGTGTTAGAGCAGCTTGGGAATTTGAAGATATTTTGCCAACACCGCAATGCTCGAGGCAGCGATCAGGAGCCAGCACTGCCGAATCGGACGAATTCTCCGCCCCCCTTTTCAGTTCTCTCCGCGACAGATTGCGGCCCGTCATCCAGCGGGTCGCAGAATTCGCAATCATGCTGGTGGCATCCCGCTCTTGCGCACTGTAAGGCAGCGAGTGATCCGGCTCCCTCCGGCATTTTGCGGCCAGACTGGTGAACCGGTCCATGGCAGAGACGGCCCCAAGCCCCGCTGCGAAACCACACATCAGCGCTCTGAGCAGCGACTTCGATTTTCTTTGAGTTCGTGGCGATCGCTTCTGAACCATTGATTTTTTCGTCCGCATGTACGATGCGATCCGGAGCGGCGACGGTTGCGATGTAGACACTTATGGCGCAGCAGCGAGGATGCATCCTGAATTGTAGCTGGCATACTTTCGACATTCGGCGGGAATCATGCTGGCAGAAATGGGCGAACATCCCAGGTCGAAGGCTCATTTGCAGGACGTTCGCCGTCACACTTCAAGGTGACTTGCATCACAGCACGCCGCGCTCCGAGCTTCTACGGTTACAAGCGGCAGCCCATAGTGCGACAAATCGGGCTTCCCGGTTTGGTGACATATGGCAACTACGCTCGTGCCGGCCAAGATGCCGGTCAATACGCCGGTCAAGCCACCGGCCCCGCCGCAAGCGAATCTCTTTGCTTCCGCAACGGTAATCGTGATCGCGGCAATTGCCGCGGTCTTCATCTTGAGGATTTCTCCATTGTCCTCTCCGTGGGCACAAGGTTACGATCCCACCGGACACTGGTGGCTTTCCGCGATCCTGGCCGCGCTGCCGATTATCGTGCTGCTCGGCAGTCTCGCGCTCGGACATGTGAAGGCGCACTACGCGGCGCTCGCCGGATTGGCGGCGGCCCTGCTCACCGCCATTTTTATCTTTCATATGCCAGCCCGTCTTGCCGGAGCAACGGCGGTCTATGGCGCCGGTTACGGCCTCTTCCCGATCGGCTGGATCGTGCTGAACGTTATTTTTATGTACCAGCTCACGGTCGAATCCGGACAATTCAACATCTTGCAGCACAGCCTGACCGGCATCACCCAGGACCGTCGCCTGCAGTTGCTGCTCATCGCCTTCTGCTTTGGAGCATTCTTTGAGGGCGCGGCCGGCTTCGGCACGCCGGTGGCGGTGACCGCGGCTCTGCTGATCGGGCTCGGCTTCAGACCGCTGCAAGCTTCCGGCCTGTCGCTGATCGCAAACACAGCACCAGTAGCGTTTGGCGCGCTGGGCACCCCGATCATCGCTCTCGCCAAGGTCACCGGTTTCAGCGAGATTACGCTGGGCGCGATGGCGGGAAGAATTCTGACCCCGTTTTGTATTCTCGTACCTTTCTGGTTGGTGTGCGCCTTTGCCGGCTGGGACGGGATGATCGAAGTATGGCCTGCGATCGCGGTCGCAGGAGTTTCGTTCGCGATTCCGCAACTGCTCATATCGAACTTGCATGGGCCGTGGATCGTCAACGTGGTCGCCTCGGTTGTCTCCATGACCTGCTTAATCGGATTTCTGTTCATCTGGCATCCCAAGCGCGTCTGGACCTTCGAAGGAGAGGCGAACAAGACCGACCACCACGCCGATCACGGCTTCACCCGTTCTCAAATTGCCAGAGCATGGGTGCCGTGGATCGTCTTGAGCGTGATCGTCTTCGCGTGGGGCACACAGACCGGCAAGAATCTGATGAATGCTCCGGAAAAAACATTCACCTCGATGGCGCACTGGAACACTCCGCCGAGTAAGATCACCAATCCACAATTCCCGGTCACGAACCTGAACAATTTGTCTCTTCGTGTTCCTCCGGTTGTCCCTAAACCGGCCAAGGAAGGTGCGGTCTTCGGGTTGAACTGGTTGAGCGCGACCGGCACGGGCATCTTGCTAGCGGCCATTCTTTCGGGCATGGTCATGGGACTCAGCTTCCGAAAGATTGTTTCGGTGTACGGACAAACCATCGTAAAGGTTCGCTTCTCGCTGCTGACGATCGCCGCCATGCTGGCGATCGGGATGTTAACTCGCTATTCCGGACTCGACGCGACCATGGGATTGGCGTTTGCCCGCACCGGCCATCTCTATCCATTCTTTGGAACCCTGCTCGGCTGGCTGGGCGTGGCTCTGACCGGGTCGGACACTTCCTCGAATGTCCTGTTCGGTAGTCTGCAGAAAATATCGGCGCAGCAAGTCAACGTTTCTCCCGTGCTGATGGCCGCGGCCAACACCACGGGAGGCGTGATGGGCAAGATGATTGATGCGCAAAGTATCGTCGTCGCCAGTACCGCAACCCAGTGGTATGGGCATGAAGGTGACATTCTGCGCTATGTCTTCTGGCACAGCATCGCGCTCGCATCCCTGGTCGGCATTTTCGTCTTTCTTATGGCCTACGTCTATCCCTTCACCCAGGCCGTATTGCGATGAGAACGCGCAGAAAAGCATGGGATCGATGAAAGGCATGAGGTATGGATGCCGCCTTTGAAGACTTCAAGCTTCGCGCCGAAGCGGTGAGCGCTGAAGTCCATCGCTTCCCCCGCAAGCGCGACGCTCTGGACTTCATACTTCACTATTTGCAGGATGCCGGAATCAGCGATGCGCCCCAGGCTGGTGCGGTATGGGCATCGTGCCCCTTCCTCGATGGATTCGATCAGAATCAGCTTTCCCGCCAGTTGCCCGGATTGTCGTTCGACGTCAATCGCGAAATCTCGGCGGAGGCGAAGGTAGGAATCAGCCAGCTCGACTGGGCCATCGCCAACACCGGAACCCTGGTGCAGGACGCCGCACGAGTCGATCAGAGGCTGGTTTCCACGCTTCCCCTGATTCACATCGCTCTTATCCGTAGCGATCGTCTCGTGCCCGATCTGCCGTCGGCTTTGAGCAAAATCCGGCCGGAGCAGACCAATTACATTTCCTTCATCACCGGACCCAGTCGCACCGCCGACATCGAGCGCGTGCTCACCATCGGCGTGCACGGCCCGGAGAAGCTCATCATCGTCTTCTTTGATGGCGTCGTTTGCGATGAGCCGGGAAGGTTGAACTGATGGAGACGAAGTTTCGCGAGTCCATCGACAAGGCGGTGCACAACCCCAACCTCACCGGGGCGCTGGGCCGATTCTCCGAAGCGTACCGCATCAGCCGCGCGAAAGCCTATGAGGGTTACGACTTCGAGGCGCTGCGCACCCAGATCGCCGAACGAAAATCCTACGCGGCCTCTCACCTCGATGAACTCGCCGACCTGTTCACCAGAAACGTCGAAGCGCGTGGGACAAAAGTATTTCGTACCAACGATCCCGCCCAGGTGCGCGACTACATCCTGAATGTCGCACGAGAAAACGGCGTCAAGAGGGTCGTCAAATCGAAGTCCATGGCTTCGGAAGAGATTCACCTCAACCAACATCTCGAGGCCGCCGGCATCGAGGTGGGCGAAACCGATCTGGGTGAATGGATCATTCAACTCGCCGGACAAACACCCTCGCACATGGTCATGCCCGCCATCCACATGACCAAGGAAGAAGTGGCAACAGTTTTCAACCAGCAGGTCGAAGCAGGCCAGAAGCCCGACATTCCAAAACTGGTCAAGTTTGCCCGCGGCAAATTACGCACGAAATTTCTCGACGCGGATATGGGAATCACCGGGGCGAACATCGCGGTTGCCGAGACCGGGACGCTGGTCATCGTCACCAATGAAGGCAACGCCCGGCTGGTAACGACCCTGCCGAAGATTCACGTCGCGATCGTCGGCCTCGAAAAGCTGATGGAAAAATTCGACGACGTTATCCCTGTTCTGACAGCTCTGCCCAAGAGCGCCACGGCGCAGTTGATGACCAGCTACGTCTCCATGATCAGCGGCCCGGTGCCCAACACCGACGGCACGCCCAAGCAATTGCACGTCATCCTGATGGACAACCGGCGCACCGAGATGTCACAAGACCCGAAGTTCAAGCAGGCGATGCAATGCATTCGCTGCGCCTCGTGTTTGAACGTTTGCCCGGTCTTCCGCCTGGTGGGCGGCCACGTCTTCGGAAAGATTTACACTGGAGGCATCGGCACGATTCTCACTGCCTGGTTCGACGCGCTCAAGGCATCGGACGATATCCAGAGTCTGTGCATTCAGTGCGGCAACTGTACGGAGGTTTGTCCCGGCAAAATCGATATCCCCGGATTGATTCTCGAACTGCGGCGCCGCCTGGCGGTCGAGCAAGGCCAGCCTCTTGCGCAAAAGGCAATCTTCTCGGTAGTCAACAATCGCAAGCTTTTCCACTCGATGCTGCGCACAGCCTACGTGATGCAGAAACCGCTGCAGAAGGGTAATTTCATCCGGCACCTGCCGTTTTTCCTCTCCGAGATGACGGAATTCCGCAGCCTTCCCGCAATCGCCGAAGCCCCGCTGCGCGACACAATCAGGAAAATCCCGCAACCGACAGGCAAAGAGAAAATCGCATTCTATGCCGGATGCCTGATCGACTTCGCCTATCCCGAGATGGGGGAATCGCTGGTCAAGATTCTCAATAAGGCCAGCATTGAGGTGCTGTTTCCTGAGGGCCAGACTTGTTGCGGAGCTCCTGCACGCTATGCCGGAGCCTATGAAGTCGCCGCGCAGAATGCGCAGGACAACATCAATGCCCTCCTCGCAGAAGATGTCACCTATGTCGTCTCCGCTTGCCCGACGTGCACGGTGCAGCTGAAGCATGAGTTCATCAGCACCTTCGAAAGCCTTGGCCAGATCGATGCATTGCCGCGAGCGCGGCAGTTGGCCGAAAAGGTGATCGACTTCTCCACCCTCGTCAAGCAACTGGTAGACGAAGGCCGACTGAGGTTCAAGGACGGGCAGCGGTTGGGGAAGATTACTTATCACGATTCCTGCCACTTGAAGCGCACGCTGCATGCCAATCAACCACCGCGGCAACTGCTAACCCAAGCCGGCTACGAGATCGCGGAAATGTACGAGGCCGATATGTGCTGCGGCATGGGCGGGACCTATTCGCTCAAGCTGCCGGAAATTTCGGCGCCGATTCTGGAACGCAAGCTGGTCAACATCAGGAACAGTGGTGCGCCGGTCGTTGTAATGGACTGTCCCGGTTGCGTCATGCAGATCCGCGGCGGCCTGGATAAGCAAAACTCAACCATTAAGGTTGAGCACACTGCGCAGCGCCTGGCGGACGAGTTGGAATCGTCTTAGGTTTTCAGTTCGGAGGAGAACAGGGGAAAGCAAATGGCTGTGGCTGAATTAATTCGCGTGCAACTCTCTTCCGAAGAAATCAAATCCGAACTTGCCGCCGCTGTCGACGCCTCTCGCATCCTCATCCGCCCCATCGAACTCATCGCGTACGCCTCCGATGCCAGCTTCTATCGCCTGATCCCGAAAGCGGTCATACAGGCCGACGGCGTGGAAGAGATACGAGCCTTGTTTGCGTTCAGCCGGCAACACCGCATACCCATGACGTTCCGCGCCGCGGGTACAAGTTTGTCGGGACAGTCGATCTCTGACGGCTTGCTAGTAGACATCGCCCGCCACTGGCGAACTCTGAACGTAGAGGATGGCGGCCGACATATTCGTGTGCAGCCCGGCGTGATCGGCGCTCGCGCCAATGCAGCGCTGGCGGCTTATCGAGCGAAGATCGGGCCTGATCCGGCTTCCATCGCCACTTGCACCATTGGCGGAATTCTCTCCAACAATTCCAGCGGCATGTGCTGCGGCGTCGAGCAAAACGCCTATCACACTCTCAACTCGATGAAGTTCATGCTGCCGTCGGGCACGGTCATTGACACATCACGGCCTGACGCCGACGCGGAGTTTCGCGCGCGCGAGCCCGAGTTGGCCCGCGGCATCCTGAATTTGAAGCAAAAGCTGGAACAGAATTCGGTACTGCGCGAACGAATTCGCAACAAGTACAAGCGAAAGAATACAACCGGCTATTCGTTGAACGCCTTCCTCGATTTCGATACCGCCGTCGATATCTTTCAACACGTGCTGATCGGCTCCGAGGGAACGTTGGCCTTTATCGCGGAAGCTGTCTTGAACACGGTTCCCGATCTGCCCGTGAAATACACCGGGCTTCTGCTCTACTCCGACGTGTACGCGGCGGCCGATTCGATTATCCCGTTGCGCAACGCGGGCGCGAAGGCGCTGGAGATCATGGATCGCGCTTCTTTGCGCTCGGTCGAGAATCAAGCGGGGATACCGCCCTCAATCAAAACCCTTCCCGACGGCGCCGCCGGGCTGCTGGTCGAATTCCAATCTGCCGAAGAAAGCAGTCGTTCCGAGTTGGAAGCGCTGGCCCGGGACGCGGTCGGCGGACTCAAGTTGTTCGAGCCTGCGTATTTTACCCACGCCGCCGCGGAGCAGGCCTTGCTGTGGAAGATTCGGGCTGGCATGTTTCCCTCAGTCGGCTCGGTGCGGCAGAGCGGCACAACCGTAATTATTGAGGACGTCGCATTTCCGGTGGAGGTTCTGGCCGATGCCACCTACGATCTCAACCGTCTCTTTGTGAAACACGAGTACTCCAACGGCATAATCTTCGGCCATGCCAAAGACGGCAATCTGCATTTTGTAATCACCCAGGGCTTTAACGATCAGGCTGCCATCGATCAGTATTCCCGCTTTATTGACGACTTAGTCGAGCTGGTGGTTCATCGCTATGATGGCGCGCTAAAAGCCGAACATGGCACCGGCCGCAACATGGCGCCATTTGTGGAGACGGAATGGGGTAGCGACGCCTACCAGATCATGCGCCAGCTGAAACAGCTCGCCGATCCTGACAACCTGCTTAATCCCGGCGTAATCATTAACGCGAATCGGAACGCGCATCTCGCCGATCTCAAGCGCATTCCGTCCGTTGAGCCGGAGATTGATAAGTGCATTGAGTGCGGCTACTGCGAGCCCAAGTGCCCGAGCCGGGATCTGACGCTCACGCCCCGCCAGCGCATCGTGGTCCGCCGCGAGATGGCCCGGCAGCAAGAGGCTGGTGGCTCGCCGCTGTGGAACGCGCTGGATCGTGAATTCCCCTACATGGCGCTCGATACCTGCGCCGTCGACGGACTTTGTGCCACTGCGTGTCCAGTGAATATTGATACCGGGACGCTGGTGAAGCGTTTCCGCAATCTTCGTGCCACTCCTCGAGCACATGAGTGGGCAGTCCGTATTGCGAACAATTTCAGTTTCGCGGAAAGCGCGCTGCGCTGGGCGCTGCGGTTCGGGCACGCAGCGGAACGAATCATCGGCACCAGCGGCATGCGCTCCCTCACTCGCGGCATGCAACGCTTTGCCGGAGACAGCCTCGGGGAATGGATGTCTGACACGCCCTTCGCGGCCGGCGGAGTTCCCCTCACCAAAAAGGAAGGCGCTCAGGCGATCTATTTCCCGACCTGTATCTCGCGCATCATGGGGCGGTTGCCCACCGAGCCCAAAGACCGCTCTCTGATGGAAGTGACCGTCGAGCTGGCCCGGCGCGCCGGAGTCCCCGTGCACATTCCATCCGACGTTGCAGGTACCTGTTGCGGTATGCCATTCTCTTCCAAGGGATTCACTCGCGCTCATGCCATCGTGGCGAACGCAGCCGTGGAACGGCTCTGGCGATGGTCCGGCCAGGGCAGGTTGCCGGTGGTCATCGACACCAGCCCTTGCACATACTCTCTTAAAACCGCGCGACCTCATCTGACGCCTGAGAACCAGGGCCGCTTCGATCATTTGAGGCTGCTGGATGCCATTGAGTTTGCCCACGATGAACTGCTCCCCAAACTGAGCGTCCAAGAGAAGGTCAAACGCGTCGCATTGCATCCCGTATGCTCCGTTACCAAGATGGGGATCGCTGCGAAGCTGGAAGGAATTGCAAAAGCCTGCAGCCATGAGGTGTTGAATCCTGCGAGCGCGGGCTGTTGTGCCTTCGCTGGTGATCGAGGATTTTTATTCCCCGAACTGACGCAATCCGCCACGCTGCCGGAAGCATCCGAGGTTAGGGCAGAACATCCCGACGCCTGTTACTCCAGCAGCCGCACCTGTGAAATCGGGCTGACCCGTGCCACGGGACAGGTCTATCGCTCTTACATGTACCTGCTGGAAAAAGTGACACGGTAAACCCCGGGGCTGTGCCGGATGGCCAAGCCGCCGTACTCATGTCAGGTCGGGCAGATACCGAAGAATTCCCTTCCGACGAGTGTGTCGAACCTGACTACTCGTCCTGGCACATTGTCTGCCCTCCAGTGACTTCTGGTTAGCCGGTCACCAGGACAAGGGGCAATCTACATGAGCCTAGATTCAATATCGACGATGACAGGAATGTACAATCGGCACGTTCTGGATTAGACGGGCGGGAGGGTATATGCGCGTTCTTCTGGCGGGTCCGGACTTTGAGGAGAATCTTTCCATCCGATATTTAGCATCTTCACTGCAGGCGAAGCGGCATGAAACGTCATTGGCAGTGTTCAATTCGGCGGATGATGTGGAGGCGGTCGCCGAACAGGCGGGCGAGGCGGAGATCATCGGACTGTCGGTTTGTTTTCAATCGCGCGCGCAGGAATTTCTCACCTTGGCACGCCGCATCAAACAACTCCATCCTGGAAAACTGATTGTGGCGGGCGGACATTACGCTTCGTGCGCAGCAGAGGCGCTGATGGAGCACCATTCCGAACTCGACATCATCGTGATTCACGAAGGTGAGCAAGCGCTGGGGGAGATAGTTGCGGCTGCAGCGAATCTCAAGGATGACTTGCCGAAGATCACTGGAATCGCGTACCGGGAAGATGGCCAGGTTCGATTCACACCGAAACGTCGCACACTGGATGACTTGGATACTTTGCCGTTCCCCGAGCGGCGCGGGCGGATTCACGCCATTGCCGGAGTGCCCACCAGCTTTCTGATGGGGAGCCGAGGATGCTACGAGAACTGCGCGTACTGCTGCATCACAACCCTGCACAATCTGGCGCCGGGCAAGAAATTTCGTCAACGCAGTGTGGAATTGGTCGCCGACGAGATGGCGGAGCTTTATCGCGATCGGGGGACGCGGCAGTTCGTATTTCACGACGACAATTTCCTGGTGCCGTCGGTGGCGCACAACCAGGCGCGAATCGAGGGATTCGACAAGGCGTTCAAGAGCCGCGGCATGGACGATATCGCCCTGCTGATCAAGTGCCGCCCGGCAGATGCGAATCGGGACGTACTGGGCCGATTGAAGGAAATGGGTCTGGTGCGCATTTTCATGGGGATTGAATCGGCCACCGAGGCGGGGCTTCTCACATTGGATCGGCATCAGACCGTGGGGCAGTCGATCCGCGCTCTCGATATCTGCGGGGAACTGGACGTTTCGGCCCAGTTCACAATCATGACATTTAATCCCGACGCGAATTTGAACACGTTACGGACCGACCTTGCCTTCATGCGAAGGTTTGCGGGAAACCCATTGAACTTCTGCCGTGCCGAAATCTATGAAGGTACGCCTCTGGAGAAGCGGATGGTGGCGCTAGGACGTGCGCGCGGCGACTATCGCGCTCGGGAATACAGCATGGACGGCCCGGTAGCGGACCTCGCTTGTACCATTTCGCTCGATCTGTTCTACGACCGCTGCTGGGGCGACGGCAGCCTGATGCAGAAGACGATTGGACTCGATCACATGATCGCAGTGCGGAAACGGTTTCACGGCCGCGACGACTTGTGCGAGCAGGCACACGCTTGGGTGCGTGCGGTGAATCTCGACACACTTAATCTTCTGGAGGAAGTGATCGAATTGAGCGCGTCCGGGGTGGGAAAGATGGATGCCGCCGCCCTGCGAACAGTGCATGCGCTGAGGGAGCGGGAGGTGCGCGCGCGGAGTCAGTTTCTATTGCAGGGGCTGCAATTGAAAACCGAACTGGACGAATTCCGTTTGCCAAGTCGAAAGATTTCCGCGGGAGGCGCGTCGCGATTCCGATTGGGTCGCCAAGTTGCGGCAGCCGTGCTGGCGATCGGAGTGCAAGCCTCGTTGTCGACCGGCCAGGGGATGGCAGAGCAAACACCTGCCCCGATGCAACAAGCAGGCGATCAGGAAAAATGTTGCATGCTCGTCGGGACAGTGACCGACGCGTCCGGCGCCGTCGTGCAAAACGCGTCGATTACGATCACAAACATTGCCACGAATCGTGCCATCCCCCTGAAGACCGACAACGCCGGGCAATTCACGGCGAAAGATCTGGAAAGCGGCAAGTACGACGTCACGGCAGTGGCGAACGGGTTCAAGACGACGGTTGTGAAGAGTGTCGAAGTCAATGCGGGCAAGGCGGCTCGGCTGGACATCCGCCTCGAAATTGGCAACTGGGGTGGATGTTGCGAATATGCCGCGGCTCCGATGAAAGCAATTCCACAAACGGACTACGTCCTCAAGAACAAGCCTTTCACCTACAGCGTCGGGGAAGCCGAGGACGGCCGCACGCTGAAGGGACTGGCAAAGCTGGTGTATGGCGACAAAAAGATGTGGATACAGATCTATGCGGCCAACCGTGATGTGGTGAACGACCCGAACCTGCTTGCGTATGGAATGTCGCTCACCATTCCGCCGTCGCACCAGCGTGTGCCAAAGCTGGAGACGAAAGTTCTTCCGTCCTATCCTTCAGAGGCTGCCAGCCAGCATGTGAATGGCGATGTGGCAATGGATGTGACGCTCAATGACGACGGTACAGTGCACGAGGCGAAGGTCATTGAGGGCAATCCATTGCTCGATAGCGCAGCGGCCGATGCCGTGAAGCAATGGAAGTACCGACCGCTTACGGTGCACGGCAAGCTGGTGAACAGGATTGTCGTCGTGCTCACGTTCGACAAGAACGGAAAGGTACGATGAGTTCAGGTCAAAGGGCTACTTCACCGAGTCGCGGATGAGAACCACATCGGCCTCGCGGTGGCCGCGGATGATGGCGAGCTGTTTGCCATCGAAAGAGAAGTCGAAGTCGCGAATGAATTCGGATTTAAAATCCGTCAATTGCTTGCCGGGGGATCCATCGAGATTCTGCAGCCAGAGATTATCCGTCTGCCCGTCGCGCACCGGATAAATAATGCCCTTGCCATCCCGGGTGAATAAAATCGGTCCGTCGCCAAACGTCACGCCATATTCAGCCCTCGGCCGTTCAAACTCCAGCAGCCGGAGCGGCTGGTTGAAATCCGGGGACAACAGCCCCAGCTTTTCCTTTGGATCCGCCACCTGCGCGGTGACGATCGCCACCAGCTTTCCATCCGGAGAAACCGTGGTGCGCCCGAAGTCCGGGTAGCCCGGGAACTGTTGCGAAGCCCCGCCCTCCATAGCAACTTTGTTTAGCTTCGCATCTGCATCCGCGTAGAACACACTCTTGGAGTCTGCCGAGCAAGTCGGCATGTAGTCGAACTTCCCGCTCGTGAGTTCCTTCACGTTTCCGCCATCCGCATCGGCGCGATAAATATGAGCCTCGATTTTGCTCGATGCCAATGCCATGAAGACGAGGTGCCCGTCGGGGCAGGAATGCGCGAACCCTGGGAAGCGGATCTGCGAAAATAACGGAGTTTTTGCGCCCGACTCTGAATTGAGCAGCGTCACCCCCGTGTTAGCAACGGACATCAGCAGCTGACCATCGCGGGTCCAGCCGACTTCATAACTCGGCGGACCCTCCATCGCAAGTTGTCGCGCCTGCGCACTGCTGCCAGCGGCAGGCATCACGTAGGCATTGTTGTGCGTCAACCTCTCCACCGCCGCCACCGTGTGGCCGTCAGCGGCCATGCTGAGATCGATATAAGAGTTGGTATCACGCGTCACCGCTGAAACCTTACCCGAGGGATATGCCACATGCACGATCTGAACCTGGCTGGAGAAAACCGGCACGCCCAACGCCAGCAACCCGCTGCCATCGGGCAGCCAGACCTGCTTTGAAAAGTACAAGTCCTTCGAAAGCAGGAAATCATTGCGCTTCCCGCTCTCTGCATCGAACGCGGCCATTCCGCCAAGCGCATCCCCCGGCAGCGAAAGCGCCATCACGATGGTTTTGCCATTCGGCGACCACGCCAGATCGAGTTGCACTTCATTCAATGGTCCAGTGGCGATGATCTTTTCATCACTCCCCTCTGCTGATCGGACGATGATCCGGTACTCCCCGACCTTCGGATTGTTCGCGAGGATGTAGGCGAACTTCTTGCCGTCCGGCGAGAGCGCGATGTTGGAATCAATGTCGGTCACCAGCTTCTGCGGCGTTCCGCCCAGCACCGGAGCGCGATACAAATATTTCAGCGAGTGGCTGCCAGGCTCGAAACGAACGAAATACAAGTAGTTCCCGTCGGGCGAAAAACGCAGCCCCACATATTCGAACGGACCCGGAGCGACGACCTGAGTAGTGCTGCTGGTGGGAATGTTCTGCAGCAACAAGCTTTGCTGGCCGCCGTCATCCATCACGTGCAACAGATATTTACCGTCGGGCGAAATAGCAACCAGGGTGGCCTTGCCGCTCTGGGTCGCTTTGCTTACAGAAAAGTTCTGGAACGGAGCCGGCTGGCTGCGCGAGAACATCGCGTAAATTCCATACGCGGCCGCCACTACCACCAGCAGCGCAGCCAGACTGCCTATGCCGAGCCCCAGCTTGTGTTGCTTTGCCACAGCGACTACGGCGGAGCTGCTCGCGTGCGCGGCCGGAATTGCCGGCGAAGAACCTGCCGGCTCTGAAACGGCAACCGGAATCTGGCGACTGGAATCGGTGTCTCGCTTCAGGCGCATCAACTCGGAGCGCATCTCCCTGGCGCTCTGATAACGCATCTCACAGTCTTTTTCGAGTGCGCGGTTGATGATGTCTTCTAGCTTGGGCGGCAGGTCGGGGTTGAGACGAGTCGCGGGCACCGGGGACTTTTCAAGAATGGCGTTGAAGATGACGGCGGAAGTTTCCCCGCGAAAGGGCAGCGTGCCAGTAGCCATCTCATAGAGCACGGCGCCGAAAGAGAACAGGTCGCTTCGGCCGTCGAGTTCCCTGCCCCGGGTCTGTTCCGGCGACATATAGGCAACGGTGCCGAGAGTGGAACCGGGGCTGGTGAGATGCGGATCATCCAGCGTTCCCGTCATGGTGTTGGCGGATCCGATCTGACTGGAAGAAGAGTTGCCCAGCGTCAGTTTGGCGAGCCCGAAGTCGAGAATCTTGGCGTGTCCGCGCTCGGTGACGAAAATATTCGCCGGCTTAATGTCGCGGTGAACGATGCCTTTGCTGTGGGCGGCGTCGAGCGCGTCGGCGATTTCTATGGCGAGCGAGAGAATGGTCTCGGTTTCGAGCGGACGGCCGCCGATCTTGTGTTTCAGCGTGACGCCTTCCAGGAACTCCATGGCAATGAACGCCTGGCCTTCCTCTTCGCCGATGTCGTGGATCGTGCAGATGTTGGGATGGTTCAGCGCGGATGCCGCCTGCGCTTCGCGCTGAAAGCGGGCAAGGGTCTGCGGGTCGCGGGCCACATCTTCGGGCAGAAACTTAAGAGCGACGAATCGGTGCAGGCGTGTGTCTTGAGCTTTGTAGACCACGCCCATGCCACCTCCGCCAAGTTTCTCGACGATTTGATAGTGGGAGATGATCCGGTCGATCATGAGCGAGGCGTCTGCTTTCGAAGTCGATTCATCTTATGGACGAGCAGGTCCCGAGTCAATCAAAGGGCGGGCAGGTCGGTGCGTGCCTCAGCTTTGGATGGTGCGCTCCGTGATGGTGCGCTCCGTGGAAGTGCTGAAGGAGGTGGGCGCAGGAGATTGCGAACCGAGTTGGGCGAAAAGCAATGGGCAACTCGGCTTCCGGCGAAACGACAGGGCATTTTGTACCGTTCGAGGTTCGATGGGCCTACTCAGGCTTGCCGGTGTAGTGTTCTTCGCGGTGAACCTCGGCGTGATCTTCTAAAGACTCCAGATGAGTTGTGACTTCGGCTGGCATTCCCAGTTCGGCCGGCAAACGTTCCTCCAAAATTGTTGCCAGACGGTGGGCTTCGCTGACCGAGGTCAGATGCGGGAATAACAAGTGTATTTCAATGATCTGGCGATACCCAGTAGTTCGGAAGCGCACGCCGTGGTATTGAATGGCGAGCTCCCCGCAAATGGTATCCAACTTCTCGCGAATCTTCCGACCGGCTTCGGGATCGGAATAATCCATCAGCCCGACGACCGAGTGCCAGACCAAGTGTCCTCCGGACCAAAGGATATTTCCGGCAACGGCAATCGCCACCAGCGGATCAAACGGTTTCCAGCGTGTCAGAAGAACAATTGCCAATCCTCCCACAACCCCGAAGCTGGTCCAGCTGTCGGTCAGAACGTGTTTGCCGTCGGCTTCGAGAATCAAGGAATCGGTCCGCCGGCCAACTCGTATGAGGTAGTAGCCCAGACCCGCGTTGAGCATACCAGCCACTAATATCAGCGCCGTGCCTGCTCCCAGATGTTCCAGTTGGAGCCCTGCCATCCACTTGCGGATCGATTCATAGAGAATTGCGATCGCGGCCACCACGATCATGGCACCTTCAAATCCCGCCGAGAAGAAAGTGATCCGTTCGTAACCGTAGAGGAATTGCGGGGATGCTGATTTGGTACTGAGGCGAAGGCTGAACCAAGCAAATCCGACTGCAATCACATGGACCACTGACTCGGCTGCGTCCGAAAAAATGGCAGCCGAATGCGTCATCAGATAAACAGTTGTCTTTCCGACCAGCATTACCAAACCAACAATCAGAGAAAGACGCATTGCGAAATGCGCATCGCGCATTCGCCGGTCGTCTCGCCGTGTTGTTGAGCTGAGAGTTCCTGTCATGGCCCGCACTGCTTCACGGATCGGACACGTGAGGTTTCCAGATCATTTCACACACGTTAGAACACACGATGTGATTTCAGTCACGCCCCAAAACATTCTCAGGCATCGTACTGCAGCATCGCCATGAAACCATAGTCCATGTGAAGTTGCTGATGGCAATGAAAAAGGGTGGGCCCAGGATTGTCCGCAACAAAATCCACCTCAACCTGCTTTCTGGCGGGCACAACGATTACGTCTTTCATCACTCCAGCCGTTGCTTTTCCGGCGCATCCGGCGCAAGCAGTGGTACCCAGCAGGGCAAGAAAGTCTCTACGTTCCATGCTTTTCCTAGGGCGAGTCCGCAGCCCGAGCAGACGCCGACGCCGATGTTGACGAATCCGGTACAAGCGCCTTCTTCACTGATTCAGGAATTTCATTCGCGTGCGCGAGCCGTCGCCACCGGCGCCAGACCGGCAGAAAAATAAAGGAAAACTGAACCGACCGAAACCGCGATGGCGAGGATGAACCGGATAACGATACCCTTTATCACTTGCGCTCTCCCGTCATCGTTGACTGATCAGAAATTAAAGCGATAACCCAGAATCATCTTCGCAATCAGGTGGTCGGTCGAGCCCGTAAGGCCCACTCCAAGTCCGAAATTGATTTCCCATTGTGGTGCGATATTCAAATCAATCGCAGGAAAAATCTGGTGCTGTTGCTGCGAGACCGCATCGAATCCCGTCACTGGACCGACCGATCCGTAGTATTCCAGGCCTCCCGCAACTTTCGGAGTGAAATCGTAACTGAACTTGAAGTTCGGCGAGAACACCACGCCCTGATCCACGCTCTGGCCGTGAAACGATCGGTCAAGGGTGGGATTCAGCGACCAATACCAGCGTCCGACCTTTTGATCCACGATGGGACGAATTTCCCACGTCCAGGTGTCCACAGAATATTGCCGTCTCTGGTAGCCGATTTCATTCGAGAGGCTCACGCCCACGGGCCAGTGCCATTTCTTCGGAACGGCAACCCGCGGCCGGATGTGATCTCCCACCCATTGCCAGCTCTGTCCCTCAGTAATTGACGTAAAGATGTAGAAGCCACACTCAAACCAGTCGTTGAAGGCGTGAGTAATCTCCACCGTCTCATGCTCCGCATGATTGGTGGGATAAACCCCATCCACAATTGTCTTCGAGCCTTCGATCGTGAAATTGCTGTGGAGTTCCACCATGGTATGGCCAGGGTCGACCAGATCCGATCCGTACACCTGGATTTCGTAATTGTCTTGAGCATGGGCGAGAGTTGCAGCCACGCCCAAGGTGGCGAGCAGAAAGGCGATCGCGAGATGTCGGCAACTCATCGTTCGATCAGAGTCACAACGTCCCATGAGGAAGATTATCAGCTAGATGATGAATTCGGTGTGGCGAACGGATGACAAGTTGTTCATCTTGGAAGGTGCTGACCATTTACGCATCTTGGAGCAGACTAACCGGCAGCGATAACGTTATAACAGCGCCACCTCCCGGACGGTCCGAAACCCGCGTGCCACCACCATGGGCCTGGGCAACATGGTCCAGAATCATGGTCCGCGTCACAACGCGACCTTCATTGCGGTAGGGCGACAAAAAAGATTGTTGGTCTCTTTGCCGAGTGCCTTCGTGACTCAATCCCTCAAACGTATTCGACCAGTCTCGCGCGGTAACGAAATCCCTCCCGAATACGTGGAACCGCCTTTTAAACCAGCATCTGCAAGTCCACGCCATTGACGCTTCACGCTCTCCGATACGTCATGTTCGCAAAGAGATTCGCGATCCCCAGGATGAGGAAGAATTTGAGAGCTCCAGGAGAGGTTAAGGACTCTTGCTTCATAGATCATACGTAGTCGAAAAGGGTCATGAAACCGAAGTCCATGTGTAATTGCTGGTGACAGTGAAAGAGTGTCAGCCCTGGGTTGTTCGCGACGAAATCAATTTCGGCTTCCTGGTAGCCACCCAGCATCACTACATCTTTAAGAATTCCGGATGTTGTCTTTCCCGACACTCGCGTGAGTTCAAAGCTATGCCGGTGCAGATGAATGGGGTGGATGTCGTCACTGGCATTTCGCATGTGGATGCGATACCGCTTACCTTCTTTCAAATGAAACGAGGGGGGAATCATCTCGTTGCTCATCGGATAAGCTACGCCGTTGATCGTCCACCGGTTGAAGCCGTCAGCGGCGGCATTGTCCTTGGCGAAGATCATCTGAAAGGTCTCGTCGGGTGGATCAGCGCTTGCCCCGGGTTGCGCAAAGATCCCGTAGTTCCAGCGAAACGATGGCGGCGCAATCCATTCCGCCTTGCCCCGTGCTCCTGCGTATTCAATGACAATGCCCATGCCGTGCTGACGATCATCATCCGCAAGATCGCCCATGATCCAGACTCCGGGATGCTTCATGTCAACAATGGCGGAGACGCGCTCTGCGGTGCCTACCCATAGCACTGGAACCGTCGCCGGGTGGGGCACCGGATTTCCGTCGAGCGCCACCACATGGAATGCATGACCGGGCAAAGCAAGACTGCGTATCTCGGTAGCGCTTCCATTCAATACATGGAACAGAACGCGTTCGCCTTGCTTCACGCGGATGGGATCTCCGTGATGCAGCATCCGGCCATTGATCGTGAAAGAACCGTAGCCCACTTCGTATCCGTGCGGCATGCCCTTGGCGAGAGAAGCGTTCATGGCTGACTCGCCTCGCTCCTCCAGCGTTACAACCTTCGTTGGAGGCAGGAAGTTCTGGGCCATGTCTCCACCACGGCTGAAAGTCGGCTCGAACTCCTTCAGAACGAGAAAGACCTCGCGGTCATAGTTGCCAGGGTCTCGGTTAGGTTCGATGTACACGGGACCAACCTCGCCGCCGTATTGTCCGGCATAGAGATTTGCTCCTGCTCGATTGTGCGAGTGATAGAAGCGAAATCCGGCGGGTCGCGGAGTGAACACGATCCTCCGTTTACCATGTGCAGGAATAAAAGGCGTGCCCTCCTCTGCAGCTCCATCCACGTCAACCGGCACCATCTGGCCGTGCCAGTGAAGTTGTTCTGGCACATCCGTTTCGTTGAACACATCTATCGTGACTTGCCGGCCTTCCTTGAAGCGAAGCAGTGGACCGGGAAATTGGCCGTTGTACGTGGTCACCGAGATGATTCGCTTGGGCGCGATCTCAATGGGAGAAGTTTTGATATGTAGCGTGTAGTCTGCGGAACCAGACTCCGGCGAAGCAACTGTCGATTCGTTGCCCTGCGTTGAAACACTCGATTCGGCGACGGTAGTTCCGGAGTGCAGAAGAAGCGCTCCCGCGGTTAGACCCGCCGTTTTCAGAAACCGGCGTCTGGATTCGGATAGTTCCATCGAGCCTCCTGACAGTCATCCACTTCGGTGCCGCGCACGGGCTGCGTCTACAGACGAACTCCCGCCGCCGACTGAGATAAGAAAAATCAAGCAGCAGAACATAGCAAAATCCGTGCGCGCATCGCTGACCATGTACCAAAATCCCTGGTTGGCGCGAAACAACTCTGGAATCTTAGTTGTCGCGACCGCCGTCGTGATAACGATGAGCAGTGGAATGGAGACCACTCTCGTCCACAGCCCTAACAGGAGGAAGAAGCCGCACAGAATCTCAAAGGTACCAACAAAATGAGCGGTGAAGTAAGGATATGGAAAGCCGATTCTCGAGAAGCGCACGACTCCTAAGTTGGGATCGATGTATTTCAGAATGCCCTGTGTAAAGAAGATCAGCCCCACAGCAGCCCGAACCAGCACTACGCTGCGTGGGGCTTTCGTTGGACCGCGGAGGAACTGAAGGATTGGATTCATCAAGAACGCCCTCATCCATAATAATAGTGGGCTGCTGTGTATGGCTGCATCTCTTCTGCCGGGAAGCACTTCAGAGACATTCACAAGGCGTTTCTGGAGTCAGTGTCGGGTTGACGTTTTTTTCGCTTCTGCAAACCGCAGCACAAACTGCCCTTAAAAATCCGCTTGATTATTCTTGATATTTCTGCAAATATCGAAACATGGCAATCACCTCAAACCGGAAAAATACCGAGCAGATTGCAAAATTCGCGGACATGCTTTCCGCGATGGGCACCGAACCGCGCCTTCGCATTATGCAATTGTTGCTATCGGCGCATCCGGACGGCCTGGTCGTGGGTGATATCCAGTCTGAGCTGGACATTCCGAATTCCACACTGTCGCACCACCTGGATAAATTGAAGAATGAAGAGCTCGTGAACGTGCGCCGTGAAAGCACATTTTTACGGTACACGGCTAACACCGAAGCACTCCAGGAACTTCTGCAATTCCTCTACGCCGAATGCTGTACTCGAAATAAGGCAGTCAAACCCCAAGCTATCGTCCAGCTTTGTAAATAGGAGAGACACCATGAGCACCACCGACATCAAGGATGTAGTCAAAGAAAAGTATGGCCAGGCAGCCCTGCGCGTGAAGTCTGGCGGCAGCAGTTGCTGTGGAGCGACCGCGGCCAGCGGATTGGGATGCGACCCAATCACGTCCAATCTGTACGATTCCTTGCAGGCGGGACAAGTGCCCGAAGAGGCGATGCTCGCCTCGTTAGGGTGTGGAAACCCGACTGCGCTGGCAAAGTTGAATCTGGGAGAAGTCGTTCTCGATCTCGGCTCGGGCGGCGGCATAGATGTTCTGCTTTCGGCAAAGCGGGTTGGGCCCACTGGCAAGGCTTACGGTCTCGACATGACGGACGAGATGCTCGCTCTTGCCAATGAGAACAAGCGCAAAGCCGGCGCTGAGAATGTCGAGTTTTTGAAGGGCGAGATTGAGCATATCCCTCTGCCGGACAATTCGGTGGACGTGATCATCTCGAATTGTGTGATCAACCTTTCGGCGGACAAAGATCGTGTGCTGCGAGAAGCCTTTCGTGTGCTGAAACCGGGCGGTCGTATTGCGGTTTCCGATGTCGTTACCCGAGGCGCCGTGTCACCGGAAATCCGCAAAAGCGTGCTGCTGTGGGTCGGGTGCGTGGCGGGTGCGCTGGGAGATAACGAATATCGCGACAAACTCTCTGCGGCGGGATTCGAGCAAATTGACATCGAGCCGACGCGAGTCTATCGCGCAGAGGATGCACGCGAGTTTCTCTCGGCGGCTGGCGTCGATGTGGACGCGATTGCGCCCGAGGTGGATGGCAAAATCCTGAGCGCCTTCGTTCGTGCCGTGAAACCAGCAGACGCCAGAACGAAAGCTTGTTGTGGACCGACCTACTGCAACTAGGAGACAACCACTATGCAAGGACATTACAACGCTCTATTCCTGTGCACAGGCAACTCGGCGCGCTCCATCATGGCTGAGGCAATTCTCAACTCCAAAGGGCGCCCGAATTTCACAGCCTACAGCGCCGGAAGCCATCCCTCAGGAAAGGTTAGGCCAGAAGCACTGAGACAGCTAGAAAGGGCGCACTTAGCAACCGCGGGGCTGCGCAGTAAGGGATGGGAAGAATTCTCTTTGCCCGGATCTCCAAAGCTCGACTTTGTTTTTACGGTTTGCGACAACGCCGCGAAAGAGGTTTGCCCGATCTGGCCAGGACAGCCGATGACCGCCCATTGGGGCGTCCCTGATCCGGCAGCCGTTCATGGGAGCGAAGTGGAAATAGAACGGGCGTTTCGCGAGGCTTTTTTTATTTTGGAGCGCAGAATCAGTCTATTGCTCTGTCTTCCACTGAAAACTCTGGACGGCCTTGCACTCAAGAGAGAGCTCGATAACATCGGCCAGACAATGGCCCCCGTTACCCATGAATAGGAACGAGGCTACTCTTCGTGGTTTGCTGCATTACTGAGATCACAAAATGAAGACAACGAGTCGTCTCAGTTTTCTGGACCGCTATCTGACGGCGTGGATCTTCGCCGCGATGTTCGCCGGCGTTGTATTGGGTTGGCTTGTGCCTGGAGTCGTTCCGTTTCTGAATCGCTTCAACATCGGTACAACTTCGATTCCAATTGCAGCAGGATTGATTTTGATGATGTATCCGCCTTTCACGAAGGTGCGATATGAGAACCTGCACGAGGTCTTTCGCAATAAAAAGGTGCTCGGCCTTTCACTCGTTCAGAACTGGGTTGTCGGGCCGATTCTGATGTTTGTTCTGGCTATCGTCTTCCTGCGCGGATATCCGGAATACATGGCCGGGTTGATCATGATCGGTCTCGCACGCTGCATCGCGATGGTCATCGTGTGGAACGAACTGGCGCGAGGCGATACGGAATATGCGGCTGGGCTGGTGGCCTTCAATTCTCTTTTCCAGGTCTTCTTCTACTCGCTCTACGCCTGGATTTTCATTACCGTCCTTCCCGCCAAGCTCGGTCTTCACAGCGCTATCGTCAATGTGTCCATCGCAGAGATTGCGAAGAGTGTCTTTATTTATCTGGGAATTCCGTTTCTGGCCGGATTCCTGACTCGCGCTCTCTTGGTTCGCGCCAAGGGGCAGGAGTGGTACAACCGGAGCTTCGTTCCTCGCGTAAGCCCGCTGACGCTGATTGCTCTCCTGTTCACGATTGTGGTGATGTTCTCCCTGAAGGGTGGATATATCGTCCGTCTGCCCCTGGACGTCCTGCGGATCGCCGTGCCGCTCTTGATCTACTTTGTCCTAATGTTCTTGGTTTCGTTTTATATGGGGAGAAAAGTGGGAGCGGACTATTCCAAGACAACAACCCTTGCATTTACGGCCGCCTCCAATAATTTTGAGTTAGCGATCGCCGTAGCAGTCTCGGTGTTTGGCATCAACTCTGGAGCGGCTTTCGCTGCGGTCATCGGGCCACTAGTGGAAGTGCCAGTGATGATCGCTCTGGTCAATGTGGCCTTCTATTTTCAGCGCCATTTTTTCTCCGACGCGCGAACGGTAAGTAGCCCGACCTGCACGTGACCAACACGTATCTTCAGGGACCACCGGGAGCAAACGTTTAGCGCAGGGAAGCTCGCGGATGCAATCTTGCCTGGGGGTGTGCTGTCGGGAAGCAAATCAAGCCTAATCCACTACTTTCCGATCTCGCTCCTTCCTTGGTCGCTCAAACTCATTTTCTCACTCGTAATTTCTGGTTAGCCGATCCGATATTGACCACCCGTCTACGACAATTGCCTGCACAGTGAATACCAAAGCCAGCGCTCGGGTCCGCGAGGCGGTCTCCTGCGGCAGAATACTGCGACCTTTGGCACAATTGAATCATCAATGTGAAATGACGCCGCCCGGCGGTTCGCGCCAAGCTTCCGCGTAGTTGGGACTCATGAGCACAAACGCGATCATCGCAAGTGAAAGCACCAGCCAGCGCTACGACGCAGTGCTGCGCATCAGTGAAGCCCTTTGTGCGTCCTGCGAGCCTGAGGACTTAGCGAAAACTCTGGCGGATGAAATTGGCAACTTCCTGCACTTCGACCACCTTCACTTCCTGGTGTTAAAGGAGAACTCCAAGGAACTCGAATATCTCGTTTGGGGCAAGGGCCCCTTACCTTTGCCGGACCTGCCTATTGAGGAGTTGCCAATATGGCACGCGATGGCTAGCGAGCAGGTAGAACACACCGTCGATTGGAAGACAGAGGAGCGGTATCCGCGATGCAAAGAGTGGGCGAAGAAAATGCGGCTTGGCTCGGGGGTCCGTATACCGTTGACGACGCCGCATCGCCGACTGGGCGTGTTCGGAATCATTCGCGACACAGTGAATCCATTCACTGAGGAAGAGATCGGATTCCTCCGGCTGATCGGGCGTGTCGTCGCGTTCGCGCTTGATGATGGTTTGAATCTCAGGCGTGTACAGAGTGCGCAGGCTTGCCTGCAGCGACAAAACGACCGCCTGCAGTTGCTTCTTGACCTGACCAATCGAATTACATCGAATCTTCAGTTTCGGGATCTGTTGCGAGCGATTGCAGCGAGTATTCGCGAGGTCATGCAATGTGAAGCAGTCGGCGTTTCAATTTTGCAACCCGGTTCGGACAAGACGCGAGTATGTACCATGGACTCTCCTCGTGGCAAAGGCCTATTTAAAGAAGAAGATATCCTCACAATCGGCGGGGCCGCTAAGCGCGTTCTCGAGACGTTGAGGCCGGCTATCTTGAACACGTTAGACCCAGGCAATTACGCTCCTGAAATATACGAAAAAATAGTCGCGGAAGGTTTCACCAGCCAGGGCTTGATTCCCCTGGTGAACCGAGGTAGACCGCTCGGATTGTTAACGATTGCTCGCACTAACGACACTCCCTTCACGCCAGAGGACCTTGAATTCCTCACCCAAGCGGCCGGACAAATCGCAATTGCCCTTGAAAACGCCCTGGCGTTTAATGAAATTTCCGATCTCAAAGACAAACTCGCGCAGGAGAAGTTGTACCTCGAAGAGGAGATCCGTAGCGAGATGAATTTTGAGAACATTATTGGAAACAGCCAGACATTGAAACATGTTCTCGAACTGGTTGAAACTGTCGCTCCCAACGACTCCACAGTCTTGCTGCTTGGCGAGACGGGAACCGGCAAGGAGTTGATCGCCCGTGCAATCCACGACCGCAGCCGTCGCAAAGATCGGACATTTGTGAAGATGAACTGCGCTGCGATTCCAACGGGCCTGCTTGAGAGCGAATTGTTCGGTCATGAAAAAGGAGCGTTCACGGGAGCCATCGCGCAGAAAGTTGGGCGGCTCGAATTGTCCGATCAGGGAACCCTCTTCCTTGATGAAGTTGGCGACATTCCGATCGAGATTCAACCAAAATTACTGCGCGCTCTGCAGGAACGAGAGTTCGAACGGCTCGGAAGTATTCACACGCGAAAAGTGAACGTACGACTGGTGGCGGCGACCAATCGCGATCTCGAAGAGATGATTGCCAAAAAGGAATTCCGAAGTGATTTGTACTATCGCCTCAATGTATTTCCGATCCGCATTCCGCCCTTGCGGGAGCGCAAGGAAGACATTCCTCTGCTGGTGAGCTACTTTGTGCAAAAGTTCGCCAAGCAAATGCAGAAGAAAATCGAAGCTATTTCGCCCGCGGTCATGAAAGGGCTGACCGCCTGGGACTGGCCTGGCAACATCCGAGAGTTAGAAAATTTTTTAGAGCGCTCCGTGATCCTGACACGCGGCAAGTCGCTTGAGGCGCCGCTGGGCGAGCTTCGCAAGTTGAACACACAAGAACCGGTTTCTGCTGCGCGAGGTTCGGGTCAGGAAGAAATCGTGCGGATTGTGAAGGAAACCCTTCATGCACTGAATGGCGAGAAGACCGGTGCGGGTGATCGCACTGAGAAGCGGCGCGAAGAAATTGTGCGCGCGCTTTCGCAGACCAAGGGACGTGTTGGAGGTGCGGATGGCGCAGCTGCACGCATGGGCATCAATCGGACCACGCTTCTCTCTCGAATAAAGAAGTTCGGGATTGATCCCGGTCAGTACGCCTGACCGGCCCGCTACCGCCGACAGCGATTCCTAGTGCCAGGTTTAGGAAACCTCGAACTTGTTTGTGTGCTATTTCTCGTCTTGTTCTGCTGCATTCTGCGATTCCGTTTCTCGGTCGCAAATAGTGCCGGATGCGATGATCTTGCAGCCAGAATTAGCACTTCCTGTAACGTGAACCCGCGAGTTGTAATTCTCCACATAACCGCCTCACAAAATGATAGGAAGCGTCGCATCTCAAACAAAGGCAACTGGCGTGCCAAACGGAGCGTCCATACCACCGAACGAAATGTGCGGATTGCCTCATGCTTCCCTGACGTAGTGCCGTCGAAAGTCGAAAAGTGTCGCCCGCTCATCAAAGTGAAGCCGGGAACCTCCTATCAAATCAAGATCGCGGCGAAGGATTTTGCAGATTGGACGTCACCTGCCATCACGCTCGAACCGGGTCAGTTCAAGATTGTAACTGGTGTCCAACTCCGGGTTGCGACTGAACGCACGACGGTCGATGTTCATTACGATCCGGTGCAAGTGGCAACTGAGCAGTTCAAGGCCGAGGAAAAGCAGCGGGTGTTCGGAATCATTCCGAACTTCTACGTTTCCTACGAGTCTGCTTTACAATCCTCGGGCTGAGTGGCCCGTGCTCCTGCTCATTTCCCTCCCCTCTGCCCCCAACCCAGAACAGGTGTTGGACAGGCTTCGACAATTTCAACTCTCGACATGCCCTGCCTGAAAATGCGGGTTGCAAATCCTTGAAGTTACAGCTCCCGATGTTTGGCACGCGGGTTGCCTTGACTCTAAGCGCATGTTGAAGATCTCCATCGTAGATGGCGTCAATCAGCGCCGGTTAGTCGTGGAGGGCAAGCTCATCGGCGCTTGGGCAGCAGAACTCAGATCCGCGTGCGAAGTGGCGAGGATAGATCGGCCTGCCGCCGGCCTTGTTATCGATATGAGGAACATAACTGCCATTAGTCAGGAAGGTGAGAACGTTTTGCTTGAGTTGATGAAGGCGGGAGTCAAATTCCGTTGCCAGGGCGTGTTTACGAAGCAAGTCTTGAAGCAAATCGCACGCCGCTTCACCAGGACTGTTCGAGAGACGAAGACATGAACTTCGCGAAAATAACTCGGAATTGCAGAGACCAGCGAGATCGCGGCCTCCAGCCTCCGGAAATGATCTTCAACAACCGGTGAAGCGCAGGTCAACCGGATTTTGTGAAACGAATGAATTTGTGAAACGAATGAATAGGAGGACACCGTGACAACGATGGAGAGGATCGAGAAAATGCGAGCAAGTGATAACGCACTTGATCTGGTGTTTCGGAAAGGCCGTACCTACAACGCATGGCTTCCCAAGCCAGTGCCCGAGCAGCTGCTACGGCAGCTCTACGATACGCTGAAATGGGGGCCCACCAGCGCAAATATCAGTCCTGCGAGGTTCGTATTCATTCGTTCCAAGGCAGCAAAGGAGCGCCTCCGTCCGTCGCTCGCGCCGGGGAACGTAGAGAAGACGATGGCCGCGCCGGTTACAGCAATCATCGCCTATGATCTGAAGTTCTACGACAAATTGCCCAGGCTGTTTCCACACTATCCTGCCATGCGCGATATGTATGTGAACAACCCGCAGCTGATTCAGGAAACGGCGCTGCGGAACTCCACCTTGCAAGGCGCCTACATGATACTTGCGGCGCGCGCTCTCGGACTGGACTGCGGGCCGATGTCAGGCTTTGATAACGCAAAGCTCGATGAGGAGTTCTTTGCGGCTGGTAAATTTGAGTCCTCCGAGCAGGAGTTTTTCCCGGAAGGACATGTGAAATCGAATTTTCTCTGCAACATCGGCTATGGCGACCCTGCGACGCTCATGCCGCGCGGACCTCGTCTCGATTTTAGTGAGGCATGCACCCTGTTGTGATTGCCGTCCACCTGGGGTCAAAGACTAAGCAGCATGGCGACAATAGAATCGGTGGTGTAATCAGGTAGGCATTCGGGCCCTTTCTTTGGGAAAGGGTCCTTGTCGGTTGTCATCCGCGGTTAATCCTTGAGATCAAGGGGCTCTCTCCGCATCGTGTACGGTTGAGCCGCATATAGTGAGGTCCTCCCGGACGACGCTCCAGTTGACATTGCGAATCGATCGTCCATTTATGCCGCCGGCAGCGGCTGTACTGGCGTTTCTATGAGGCGGGGCGCTTGGTTTGATGGTCCCACGGTTGTCAATTATTGACGAAGTCTCGACAGTTCCAACATTCACGACATTGCCCGTCGGGTCATCAAAAAAAACCTTCATTCCACGCTCGAGCTGTCGGAATTGTTTCGACACCCTCGACGCGCAACACTGCTGCCTTCCATCCGCTGCTGAAATTTCAGTCGTTTATAGACGCCTGGGTTTGGCATCCGCCTTGCCTTAACGCAAAGGTAGAAGGCGCACGGATTGGTACGGCTTTTGCCAATCTGCGGACCCGGAAAATAAGAAAGTCAGCGGCTAACCAGTCGCCTGATAAGGGTGGAAACATCAATGACGGGGATATCGAAAGGTCTAGTTGCCGCGGTGTTGTTTATGGGCGCACTCGGTTGCAGCGATGGCAAGGTGCGAGCTGCCGCCCCACCTCCACCGCCGGTGGTCGAAGTCGCACCGGTTATTCAAAAAGACGTGCCGCTTCAGGGCGAGTGGGTCGGAACGCTCGAAGGCTACGTCAATGCGCAGATTCAGCCTCAGGTGAGCGGCTATCTGATTCGCCAGGATTATCGTGAAGGGGGACTTGTCAAAAAAGGTCAGCTCCTCTTTGAGATCGATCCACGTCCATTCCAAGCCGTGCTCGATCAAGCCAAAGGACAACTGGCGCAAGCCGATGCGCAGATGGCGAACGCCGAGCTTAACGTAAAGCGTGATATTCCCGAAGCCCAAGCTCATGCCATTCCCCAGAGCCAACTGGATACCGACACCCAGGCGCTGCTCGCGGCGAAAGCCTCCGTCCAGGCAGACCAGGCGGCAGTAGAACAAGCCGCGATAAACCTTGGGTACACAAAGGTCACTTCCCTCATCGACGGAATTGCCGGAATCAACACTGTGCAGGTGGGCAACTTGGTGGGTCCGTCTGCCGTGCTCACCGCAGTGTCGCAGGTGAGTCCCATCAAAGTTTATTTCCCCATCAGCGAACAGGAATACCTGCACATGGCGGATGGCGGCTCTCCGGGTAACGTTGACTGGCTCACGCACGCTTCACGAATCCCGTTGCAGTTGACCCTGGCTGACGGCAGTACGTACCCGCATCCCGGCAGGATCATCTTCGCGGATCGGCAGGTAAACACGCAGACCGGAACCATTCAGATTGTGGGCGAGTTCCCCAACTCCAAGAATTTGTTGCGGCCCGGCCAGTACGCGCGGGTTCAGGCGCCCACCGGAAATATTGAAGGAGCGCTCCTGGTGCCGCAGGCGGCGGTGAGTCAGCAGCAAGGAGCCAATCAAGTAACAGTCATCGGCGCCGATAACCGGGCGCAACTGCGCACCGTACAAGTCGGGCCGACCGTGGGCGCGCTCTGGGTGATCAAGTCCGGGGTGAAACCGGGAGAACGCGTGGTGGCGGTTGGTGCAGAGAAAGTCAAGGATGGCCAACTGGTGAACCCCACTCCTTACAAGGAAACGGAGGGCCGCTAAGTTATGGCGAACTTTTTCATTCGAAGACCGATCGTCGCGATCGTGATTGCGATTCTTACCATCATCGTCGGCGCGATCTCAATCGCGACCTTGCCCGTAGCCCAGTTCCCGCAGATCGCTCCGCCTGAGATCAGATTACAAGCCACCTACCCCGGTGCGGACGCACAGACTCTCGAGCAAGCTGTTGCCACACCGATCGAGCAGCAAGTCAGCGGTGTGGACAACATGGCTTATATGTATTCCTTAAACGCCACGGCGAACCAGCAAACCACGTTGTTTGTCGATTTCGACCTCAAAACTGATCCCAACACAGACCTGCTGCTCACGCAGTCGCGCCAACAGTTGGCCAACGGTCAGTTGCCGCCCGCGGTGAACAATTACGGAATCAGTCTCAAGAAGGCGACCACGGCTCCCCTCATGCTGATCGCCCTGTACTCGCCGCATGGCACTCACGATTCCAACTATCTGGCTAATTACGCATACATCAACCTCAACGACCCCGTGGGGCGCTTATACGGCGTCGGCCAGACCCAGGTGTTTGGCGCGGGCCAATACGCCATGCGGTTGTGGGTCAAGCCCGACCAAATGGCGAAGCTGGGTATCACCGTCACCGACATTGCTAACGCACTTCAAGCCCAGAACACGGTGAATCCGGCTGGCCAGGTCGGGGGAGAACCAGCTCAGAAGGGTCAGCAGTTCACCTACGCGGTGCTGGCTCAAGGCCGCCTGACTTCTCCGGAACAGTTCGGTAACGTCATCGTGCGCGAAGCACCGAATGGTGGGACGGTTCGAGTCAAAGATGTGGCCCGAGTCGAGCTGGGCACGCAGGACTATAGCTTGAGCGGTCGCCTGAATGGCAAGCCCAGCGCTGTCATTGCGGTTTACCAGTTGCCCGGAACCAATGCTGTTCAAACCGTGAAGGGCGTCCGGAAGCTCATGGCGCAGATGGAGCAGCGTTTCCCGCAAGACATCGAATACGCCGTTTCACTCGACCAGACAGCCCCGGTCACGGAAGGCATGAAAGAGATCCTTGAGACCCTGGTGATTGCGATTGTGCTGGTGATTTTTGTGGTCTATCTCTTTTTGCAGGATTGGCGCGCCACCATGATCCCAATGCTGGCCGTGCCCGTTTCTCTGGTCGGCACATTCGTTGTCTTCCCGCTGTTCGGCTTCTCCATCAACACGCTTTCGATGTTCGGATTAGTGCTGGCTATCGGATTAGTGGTCGACGACGCGATCGTGGTCGTTGAAGGAATACAGCATCACATCGAGGAGGGTTTGTCTCCCAAGGATGCAGCGCGAAAAGCCATGGAGGAACTTTCCGGCCCGGTCGTGGGCATTGCTCTGGTCTTGGCCTCGGTGTTCGTGCCAACCGCTTTCATTCCGGGCATCACCGGCAGGCTGTACCAGCAATTCGCGGTTACGATTGCGATCTCCGTGGTGCTGTCGGCCTTTAACGCCCTCACGTTGAGTCCGGCGCTGGCCTCACTGCTGCTGCGTCCAAAAAAAGAGACACGCGGACCGCTTGGAAAATTCTTTCGCTGGTTCAACACCTACTGGGACCGCTCCACCGATAGCTTTGTCCGCTGGTCGGGAGACCTGATTCGAAAGGCCGCAGTGGTGATGGTGCTCCTTGTAGCTGCTGGCGTGGCAGGGTGGTTCTTTAGCAAACATTTGCCCTCGAGCTTTCTGCCCGACGAAGACCAGGGCTACATGTATATCAACATGCAGCTCCCCAATTCGGCATCCATGGAACGCACCAGCGTAGCTGCGACACAGGTAGAGCAAATTCTCGCCAACACGCCGGGAGTTCAGTACACCACAAGCGTCATCGGCTTCAGTTTGCTCAGCTTCGTCCGGACTTCGTATAACGCATTCTTCTTTGTAACCCTGAACCCCTGGGACGATCGCAAAACCCAGGCGGAACAATACCAGGCCATCAAAGCGCATTTGAACGAGAAACTCAGACAGATGCCGGAAGGCACGGTCTTCAGTTTCTCACCACCGGCGATACCGGGCGTCGGTACTTCGGGAGGCGTCACGTTTGTGCTTGAAGACCGGGCCGGCAAGGATGTCCAGTTTCTTTCGGATAACCTCGCCAAGTTCATTGCAGCGGCTCGCAAGCGTCCGGAGATCGGCTCAATCTTCAGCACGTTTGTGCCGAGCGTGCCGCAAAAGTTCATCGATGTGGACAAGGACAAAGTGTTGAAGCAGGGAGTCAATTTAACCGACGTCTACAACACCATCCAGGCGTACATGGGCGGCTTGTTCGTCAACTACTACAACGACTTTGGCCGTACCTGGCAGGTGTATGTAGAGGCCGAAGCACCTTACCGTGCGACGACCAACGATCTCGGACAATTCTATGTGCGCAACGGCCAAGGGCAGGCGGTCCCGCTTTCCGCGCTGGCAAAGTTTGAGACCCGTTACGGCCCTGAGTTCACCATGCGCTACGACGAGTACCGGTCCGCACAGATCAATGTAAGCGCGGCGCCCGGTTACAGCTCCGATCAGGCAACGGCAGCCCTGGAAGATGTTTTCAAGCAAACCATGCCCCGCGAAATGGGCTTCGACTACAGCGGAATGTCTTACCAGGAGCAACAGGCGCGCGAAGGAGTGCCGTCTTCCGTCATCTTCGGATTTTCACTGCTCTTCGTTTTCCTGATTCTGGCAGCTCTCTATGAAAGCTGGACAGTGCCTTTCAGCGTGCTGCTCAGCACGCCAGTCGCAGTATTCGGCGCTCTCGCTGCGCTCTGGCTGCGTCGATTCGTAGTCGGCCTTTATCTTCCGCAGTACATGGTTCAAATCGAGAACGATGTCTACGCGCAGATTGGACTGGTCATGCTCATCGGCCTGGCCGCGAAAAACTCGATTCTGATCGTCGCCTTTGCCAAGGAAGACTATGAAAAACGCGGTATGTCCCTGGTGGATGCCGCACTTTCCGCGGCGAGGCTTCGCTTCCGGCCGCTCATGATGACTGCGCTCGCCTTTATTCTTGGCTGCGTACCGCTCTGGACAGCGTCCGGAGCAGGCTCGGTAGCACGCCAGATTATGGGAACGGCGGTCATCGGAGGAATGATCGCCGAGACCTTCATCGGCAGATTCTTTGTTCCCGCGATCTTCTACGTAGTTGAAAAAGTCTCCGGCGCGGAGCGGCGAAAAGCACTGCCCTTCACGCCCGCCGAGGCGCCTGGTCAAGGGGATTGAATTATGGGGATTAAATTATGAAGAAGGCTGCACTCTTAGGAATCGTTGTTGTTCTTGCCGTGATGCCCGGCTGCCTGATGGGGCCGAAATACAGTCGGCCTGCGGTGAATGTCCCGCAACAATACCGTGCACCCGCTCCGCAACAGGCCGCGGCGGCCTCGTCGCTGGGCAACGAAGATTGGTGGCAGGTGTACCAGGATCCAGTGCTCACGCAATTGATCCACACCGCCATCGCGCAAAACTACGACGTCCGCATCGCCGCTGCCCGCGTTCTTGAAGCTCAGGCACAAGTCGGCATCACCCGCGCCAACCAGTTGCCCTCAGCGAACGTAGGTGCCGACGTTTTCAGCCAGCAAAATGCGAAGGTCGCAAAGATATTTCCCGCTTACGACGTCAACGGAGGCGAACTGAGCCTGTCGGTGATCTGGAATCTGGACTTCTGGGGGAAATACCGTCGTCAAACTGAAGCGGCCCGGGCGCAGTTACTCGCAACCCAGTGGGGAAAGCGCGTGGTGATTTCATCGCTGGTTGCCAACGTAGCGACAGCCTATTTCCAGCTTCGCGCGCTTGACGCCGAGCTTGACATCACGAGGCGAACACTAGCGTTGCGGCAGCAATCCCTGCAGCTGACTCAGGTGCTCGAAAGCCACGGTGGAGCCTCCGGCCTCGACCTGAGTCAGTCCGAGCAACTTGTCTATACCGCCTCCGAGACGGTTCCCGATCTCGAACGACAGATTCAGCAGCAGGAAAACGTGCTGAGCGTCCTGCTCGGTGAAAATCCACAATCCATTCCTCGCGGGCGCGCGCTTACCGAACAGCCCGTCCCCCAGAACGTTCCGGCCGGCCTTCCATCGCAATTACTGGAGCGCCGGCCGGACGTCCGCCAAGTCGAGGAGAACATGGTCGCCGCCAATGCGCAAATCGGCGTCGCCAAAGCTTCATTCTTTCCCAGCCTGTCGCTCACCGGCTTGGGGGGACTGGAGAGCGACGCCTTGAATCGGTTTATTGGCCAGCCCTCCGAGGCATGGGCTGGAGCCTTTACCGTTACTCAGCCGGTCTTCCAAGGAGGTGCGCTCCGCTCGGGACTGAGGCTCGCCCGCGCCAACTGGCAAGAAGCAGTGCTCTCCTACCAGCAAACGGTTCAGAATGCGCTCGAACAGGTTTCCAATTCACTCGTTGCTTCTCAAAAAGATCGCGAGTTCCGGGAGCAGCAGGATCTGCTTACAGACGCGGCACAGCGGACCGACCAACTATCCGAGGTGCTTTATAAAAACGGCGGCGCCAGTTACCTCCAGGTCCTCACCAGCGAAACGAATTACTTCTCAGCGGAACTCAACCTGGTGCAAGCCCAGCTTAACGAGCGTTTGGCCCTCGTTCAGCTTTATCAGTCGCTCGGAGGCGGCTGGCAGCAATAGGAGAGGACAAGGTTTCTAGAAAAAGTCCGGTTGCGTACCCCGGGAATCTGACCTGCGTTATGAGACGAATAAGGTCTCTTTCACTCCTCTTCGCCGCAACCTCGAACCAGAATTCGATTACCCGCGCAGAAGCGGTAAGGCGACATTGAATGTCGCGCCACTGGATGGGTCGCCAAGAATGCTACCGCGGCTTGATGATGGCGTACTTCATAAAATTGTCAACCTTTCAGCGGGTGCCGAGCATTAGCACTTCGAGCTCGATCGTGTACGAATCGCTGTGACTACTGTGATGCAATTCATGCCTGCGTCGCAGGCTTCGCGCCGAAGATGCCCTTGAAGTTTTCGCGGTACTGAAGAAAGACCAGTACCCACAGGACAGAGGCTAACAGAGCCGGAGCAATGGTCGCCGGCGAAAGCGTCAGGTGAAACGCAAGGATGTTATAGAGCTCCCCTGCCAACACTGTCAGCGCAAGTGGCACAAAGTAGCCCGAAAGCAACAGAAGT
Source organism: Candidatus Sulfotelmatobacter sp. (assembly GCA_049693675.1). GTDB lineage: Bacteria > Acidobacteriota > Terriglobia > Terriglobales > Acidobacteriaceae > Sulfotelmatobacter. Next base: position 57,094 of record JBAVQD010000122.1, read on the forward strand.
CCACCCACGACCTGCAAGGCAAAAAAGAACGCAGCAAAGTGCGATGCGCTGACGGCAACAAAGAACTGCATGGCCAGTGGATTCGCCGGGGGCGGCTGGTGGATGAAGTTGAGAAACCCATTCAGCCCGAAGACCGTAAAGATCAGACCCAGCAAGTAGCGAGCAATAATTGAAGTAATTTTCATGTGTGTGTGTCCTCTCTAGAAAGTCTGCGCGTGCGTCTGCACGGCCCGAAGGTGGGGTGCGAGAAACGCGTTCCGGTCATGCCCATGGTTCAGCACGCTGGTCCCCCCTGCGGTGAGGAAGGTCGCCTCCGTCACGCCAAGAAATCCAAATACGGACCGCAGATACGGCTCCACGAAATTGAACGAGGCCATCTGCGTCTGGGCGTCGTAGATCCCGCCGGTTGCGATGATGAAGGTCGCTTTCTTGCCGCTAATCAGGCCCTTCGGCTTTCCGTCCGCGTAGGAAAAGGTCCTGCCGACCCGCGCAATCTGGTCGATCCATAGCTTGAGCACGGAGGGCACTCCGAAGTTATGCATCGGCGTTCCGATGACATACTCATCAGCCCGCTCCAATTCGGCGAGCAGGGAGTCGGAGAGCGAAAGCTGTTTCTTCTGCTCGAGAGTGCGGGCCCCTTCCGGCGTGTAGGCGGCACCGACCCATTCCGCATTGATCGGGGGTATTGCTGTTGCGTTGAGGTCGCGCTCGATGACCCTTCCATTCGGGTGCGCAGCCTTCCATTGATTGACGAACGCAGCAGTCAGCTCGCGGGAGACCGACCGGCCGTAGAGCGGGCTGGAGTCGATCTGTAGCAACGTTGACATTGAGAATTCCTCTTATAAGACAATTGATGAGTAATAGACATATGCCGATTCACAAAATAAACAGGTGTCGTTTTAGTCTGCAAGAGTATCCTTAATAGGAGGAATGGCCCAGCTTCTCCAACCCGAGACCGGAACGACCGATCCACGCATTCTGCGCAGCCGCCGCATGCTCATGGATTCTCTCGCTAAGCTATTAATACACAAGGCTTTCGAAGATATCTCCGTTCAGGATATCGCCGACGAGGCGACACTGAACCGGGCCACCTTTTACCTGCACTATCCCGACAAGAACGCGCTGCTGCAGGCCATGACAGAATCCCGCTTCCGCGATCTGATGGAACGGCGCGGCATCACCTTTACCGACTGCCATGGAGCACTGCGCGCCATTGCACTCGGCGTCTGCGACTATCTCGCTGAATCCACAAGCTGTCCCAGTCAACTGGCTCGGATATCGCTGGAAGGCTCCATCATCCCTATCGTCGAGGATATGTTCAAGCAGGGCCTTGCCCTTCATGGGATTGCACCCGGTGCGGATGCGGCGCTGCTGGCGACCACCGCAGCCTGGGCCGTTTTTGGGGCCGCGCGCCGCTGGTTTCAGACCTCCAATCGTATCCCCGCCGAGAAGATGGCAGCCATGATTGAAACCGTGGTGAGTCCGGTCCTTTTCGGCGCCTCTCAAAGCTGAAGAGCGCCAACACTGAACCGGTTCCTTCAGGGTTTGCCCGTCATCTTTAAGCTATAGAAAACTATAGGCCGATTCAGTGCAAGCGCCGCCGAAGCCAAGCTTCACGTAGCGCTTGGCCAGCGATTCATCATTCCCAACTAGCCGGACTGTGTTCCTGAAAGAGAAATCATGCCGTGGCTCTCACTTGATAGGCGTCCTTAAAGCTGAGAATCATGGGAGCGACAGCCTCGTCGCCTATTAGGGTGTTTATCATCGCGTGGTAAATCGCGCGATCCGGCCACTCCACGTTGAAATACTTCTTAATAAAATCGGCGCGCTCCCGGTCGACATTATCAACACGTTCTTCGGCTTCTTTCTCGCTCTTGCCGCGAGCTAATAGCCGGCGCACTTTGTCTTCTCTCGGCGCATAGAGAAATACACGCAAAGTATCTGGCCGGTTCTTAAGAAATTGTTGTGAGCCTCTGCCCACAATGACGCAGTTTCCACGTTCGGCAGCATGTTCAACCACACGCCTCGTAGTTCTAAGAATAGTTTCGCTGTCGACGAGGTTAAGCTTGGAGGCGTTGATGCTGCCTTCGTAACTTCCCCGCATGAAGGATTTGAAAAGCCGGTAGTACAGCGGATCATTCCGTTCCTCGCGAGCTTCGACCACCCCCTTTGGGCAATTGGCGAGCCTGGCGATCTCCTCTGTCAATCGTTGGTCCCAGAGCTTCCAGCCGAGCCGGTTCGCGACAAGCTGAGCGATATTGCCGCCGCCGCACCCGTACTCGCGTTCAATAGTGATGATGTTAATCATGAAGTCCAACTTTCCTTCCCGTATCGATTACGTGTGAACCGCGAGCACCGGGCAAGGCCCCAACTGGATCACTCGATAGGTAGTCGAGCCGAAAACCGCTCGGTCGACGGCGTCGCCTCCACGCGCCGTCATGATGATGAGGCTTGCTTGTGCTTCGGTTGCATGTCGAACAATCTCCTCGTAAGGTTTTCCGAACCTGATCGCGAGCTTCACATTGAAATTGTTGCGTTCCGTATGGGAAAGCAGTTTGTCGAGTTCTTGTGTACGCTCCGCGATAATCACTTCCGCCCGCGCCAGATCAGGAGCGTTCTGGGCCACGTGCAACAAAGTCAGCTCTGCGCCATACTCAGCGGCTAACGAAATTGCATATCCACGCGCTCGCTCAGAATTATTGGAAAAATCCGTGCAGTAAAGAATCCGGCTCAAACGATGGCGCCCATCGGGTGCAGTGGTTAGGGCTTTGTGAGAGGGATCGGATACCACCAACACCGGACATGCTGCTTTGCGCATGACCCGGTCGGTAGTCGAACCCAACACCAGACGGTCAAAGCCGCGTCGGCCGTGGGTTCCCATGACGATCACTTCGATGTTCTCTTTTTGAGCGAATGAGAGAATGCAGTTAGGAGCATTTCCCTGACGAACGAGAAGTTCCGGCTGAAGCCGGTCGGCGGGACGCTCCTTCACGAACCGCCGCAACTGCACCTCGCCGCCTTCGTTCAGCGCTCTGGAGAATTTCGCGTAGTCAGCCTCATGGGCCGCATAGTCGGCGAAGGGATACTTCCAGACCTCGACAACGTGCAGCGCGACAATCCTGGCTTTGTAATAATCGGCCAGTGAGAGCGCGTATTGATACGCCGCCGCGGAGAAGTCGGAAAAATCGATCGGACACAAGATAGATTTCACTTGCATAACAGTTATTCGGCTACGTGCGCACCACCGCCTCCAGGATCGTTCTTCTCGAGAAGAAAGCTCAGGAAGAACATGATCGCCGAGGCAATGCAAAGAACCATAAACGTGTCAATGTACGCCAAAGACGCGGCCTGCGCTTGCACTTCCTGATAAATCCGAGCATATGCGGTTGCGACTGCTTCGTGCCTTCCCAATCCACCACTGGTAAAACGATGGGTTAATCCTTGCACCGAATTTACGAAGTTTGGATTATCGACTCTCGCTTTTTCTACTAGCCTTAGCTGATGGAATTGCGAACGGCGAGCGATAAGCGTCGTAACCAGCGATGTTCCCACGCTGCTGCCCATGTTGCGCATGAAGTTCACGATACCGGCCACCGAATTGTTTTTCTCCGGGGCAATGCCAACGTAGGCCACCAGCGTAATCGGAACAAAAAGGAAGCCCAACCCGATGACCTGTGCTATGCGGAGCCACGTGGCGGCACTGAAGCTGATCAGCAAGTCAATTCGCTTTGTGGAATAAAACATCGCGATCGATAAGGCTAGCCAGCCGAAAGCGATCAACCGGCGCGCCTGAATTTTTGTTGTCAGTTGACCCATGATCGGCATTTCCAGCAGCAAAACCAGTCCTCCGGCCGACAGGGCCAGTCCGGCGAGTTCCGAGGTATAACCCAGTAGCGTCTGCAGGAATTGCGGCATCAGAACCAGGCTGCTGAACAGAAGAATGCCGAGCATGAACATCATGAGGCTGGCGCCAGCAAAGTTAAAGCTCTTGAACATCTGAACATCGATGATTGGAGTGTTCGCGAACCACTCCCACACCACCAGAGAGATCAGGCAGACGGCCGAAACGATAATGAGCGTGGTGATGAACCGCGATCCAAACCAATCATCTTCCTGCCCCTTATCGAGCAGGATCTGCAACGCACCAACGCCGACCGTCAGAAGCGCAATGCCAACGTAATCCAGCTTGACCCCAGCCCGCTTGAGCCGCTGTAAATAAGGAGGGTCCTCAACGAAGCGCCGCACCAGGTACAGAGTGATCATGCCCACGGGAATGTTAATGAAGAAAATCCAGCGCCAGGAATAATTAAACGTGATCCACCCACCCAGAGTTGGGCCAATCGTGGGCGCCATGATCGCCGTGATTCCATAGAGAGCAAATGCCAGTCCGCGTTTTTCTGGCGGGAACGTGTCCGCCAGAATGGCCTGCGCCATTGGTTGTAAGCCGCCGCCACCCGCTCCTTGCAGAACGCGAAAGAGAAGAAGAAAACCCAGGCTGGGTGCGAACCCGCACAGCAATGAACTCGTGGTAAAGACAGCGAGGCAGCTCATAAAGAATCGCTTGCGGCCGAAGGCTCCAGCAAGCCAGCCCGTCATCGGAAGAATGATGGCGTTAGAGACCAAATAAGACGTCAACACCCAGGTGCTCTGGTCATTGCTCGCGCCTAAATTTCCGGCTATATAGGGAAGCGCGACGTTGGCGATGCTCGTATCGAGGACTTCCATGAACGCCGCGAGAGCAACGACAACGGCAACCAGCCACGGGTTAAAGCGTGACCGCCAGATCTCCTGGTCGAGCGTGAGTGCAGCAGTGGTCATCTGAGGTATACGTCTGGAACTACATTCATCCCTGGGCGAAGCCTTCGGTCCCGGTTCTCACCAGGATCGAGCACAATTTTTACCGGCACTCGCTGCACAATCTTCACGTAATTTCCAGTCGCATTTTCGGGCGGGAGCAAACTGAACAGCGGTCCGGTTGCGCCGGCGATACTGTCGACATGGCCATGCAAAGTTCTACCGTTCGAATCCACGTGAATGTCGGCTTTCTGTCCAACCTGCATGTGCTTCAATTGTGTTTCTTTGAAATTGGCTGTGACCCAGACTTCATCAAGGGGAACGACGGTCAGCAATTGCTGCCCCGGCTCGACATTCAATCCAACCACGACAGTTTTGTTTATCTCCCCGCTGACTGGGGCAATGATTTTGGTGTATTGCAAATTCAACTCCGCTTGCTGAACCAGTGCCTGCTTTTGCTGAACGTCCGCGATAGCAGCCTGCACTCTTGCCTTTGTGGATGACACCTGCTGCGGACCCATCTGCGCGAAGGCGTGATTGGCGGTTGCCTGCGTTACGCGGCTGAGCGTTTCTTGAACAACCTGTTGAGCCGCTGATTCGTTGGCCTGCGCAGCCGCGACATTGGCGGTGCTGGATTTCGCCGTCGCGAGAGCCTGATCGTAGATTTGCTGGGACACTTCTCGCTTATCGACCAACTGTTTATATCTGCGGAGATCATCCTGGGCTTTCACATCATTCGCTTCGACCGCTTCCACCTGTTGATGAGCGGCTGCCAATTGCTTTTCGGCAGCGTTGACCGCCGCGCGAGCATCCTCGACGCCGGAGGCGGTGAACTGCAGTTGACTGGATGAGTTCACGGATGTGATCGGTACCGTGATATTCAGCGATCGCGCCGTGGCTTCAGCATTGGCCAGATTTGCCTGCGCCTGAACGAGCGCGACCTGATAATCAGTGGGATCAATTTCCACCAGCACATCGCCCTTGCTGACCCATTGATTGTCATTTACGCTAACTCGAATCACGTAACCGGAAACGCGCGCGCTGACTGGATAAAGATGAACATCGGCCTGGGCGTCGTCAGTTGATTCATAGCTGCTCAAATAACGCCACAAGAACAGGGCGGCGACAATCGCGACGACCACGGCGATGACAATAATGAGGTTCCTGCGGCGCTTCCGGCGTGCGTCAGGAGAATACCTTTTTTCCGGCGGCGGCGCGGAATACACGGAGGCTCCAGTGTTGAGGAGTGAAGGAGAGGCGCTTTCGTCTGCCATTTTATTTTCCTGGAAAATATTCCTTCACGCCCTGAGCACCAGCCCCCAGGGCGCGAATGAGTGAGATTTTCGCGAAATTATAGTTGTACAAGCTGGAAATGTATTGTTCATGCGCGCTGGCAACCGCCTCTTGCGATTGCACGACCTCTACCGAGTCGGTGACGCCTGAGCTGAAGCGATCACGGGATTGTACGAGTGTCTGGTCAGCCAACTCGGTGTTGCTCTGCGCCACCTTTACCTGGTCTGAGGAAGACTGCATGTTCAAGAGCGCGATACGTACGTCTGCCTCGATCTGTGCTCGTAAGTTTTCCAGCCGCTCCCGGCTCTGTTCGAGCCGTGCGTCGGCCTGCTGAATATCGCCGTGTACGCTGTTACCGGTAAAGATCGGGATCGACAGCGTTCCGCGTACGTCATACACGCGGGTGGAATCTGACGGATGATCCCCGCCTGTTCCATAATCTGCACCGAAAGATAACGAAGGGAAATAGCCTGCGACCGCTGCCTTACGCGATAACTCGGCGGCACGAAGTGTACTTTCGGCGGCACGATAATCGGAGCGCGAAGCATAGGCGCGCGCTAACACCTGTTCGACCGTTAGGCCATCAAGCGGCTGGTATGGCGACTTGTCGGTGAGATCGAAATCCTGGCTCGTGGCCAGACCGATTGCGCGTGCGATTGTGATTTTCTGAATGGCGAAGTCATTCTTGGCCTGGATCAACTGCTGTTGCCGAGTCTGGAGTTCGACCTTGGTCCGCAATGCGTCGATATCGGCGGCCGTGCCCGCGCTGACCTGGTCCGTAGCTTGATTAAAGAGTGCCTCGGCCGACTCGACCTGCGCTTCATCCGTGGCAATGCGCGCCTCGTCAGCAACTGCCTGAAAGTAAACGTACCCCACCGTCAGAATGACGAGATCGCGAGCGTCCACCAGAGTGTAGTCAGCTGATTTCACATTTTCGCTGGCGGCGCGAGCGGCATTAATAGATTTCCAGTCGAATAACGTTTGACTTACTGCCGCGCGGGCATCGAAGTATGAAAAAGGCCCTATCGATGGAGAGAGGTGGAACAATGCAGCGAGTCCGGAGAATCCGAGTTCGTCGATGTTGATTTTGGACTCTGCTGCGTAAGGCCCGGCCGTTATCTGCGGCAGCAATGCACTCAATTCTTGCCACCGTTGCCCGCGGGCTGCTCGCGTCTCAGCTTGGGAAAGCAGCAATCCGAGATTGTGTTTCAGCCCGAGATCAATCGCATTTTCCAGCGACAGTGGCATCCGTCCCGGAACCAGCTTTGTCGGCACGCTGCCTGAAAAAGAATTCGCTCCGTTCCCAGCTGGAACATTTTGGTTCGGAGTGCCTGAAATAGAACCTGAAGAAGTTTGGGCGTAGGCACCGATCGCTCCCAAAATCACGGTTGTCAGGCATAGAAGACGTATCGAGGCTCCTGAAGAGATCACAAAACCTCCTTGACTTCGTTGCCGGTCCGAAAAGCAGATAATATACGCTATTTTTCGACGACTCCGGCACACCAAGACAGCCTTCGTGCTTTTCCTTCTCGGTTAAACCGCAGCGAAGGCGAGTAGCGCCTCGACTTTGCGTTCTGCTCTTTAGCAACCTTCAGCGGTTCGCCATTTCCATACGGCTTCAAAGTTCTGATGCTTCTCGATTCCGACGCTTCTTATCGTCGGACTTTCCTTCTTCGGCGCTCGTTCTCCCCGGGTGCAAAATCGGCGGTGACAACGGGATGCTGGCAGCTAGAAACACTTCCTACTTGAGTTGTGAATTCCCCGCGGTGTGACCATCCCCGCTGCATGATGCAGCCGCGCTGGGACTACGCCTTGCCTTCTCCTACCGCTCGATATCGTAGGGAGCAATGCAGTGGGTCATCGCATCCGCTGAATCCTCCCGTCGCCGAAGAGAATCTGATATCGGTGGGTGGGCGAGGAGCACGGCGATGTTGTTGACTCTGGTTGTTGTGGGTGTGGTGATTCTTGGAATATCCCTGGTCGTTCGCCTGAACCGCCGAAAAGACCAACGGCAGCTGGAGCGGCACAGCATCACGGCGGAGGAACTCCACGAATTGTTGGCCTCAGATCAAGAGGTGCTCCTGTTTGATGTTCGCCAGCCGCTGGACTTGTTAGCCTATCCCGAAATTATCCCCAAAGCACGAAGGGTCGCCCCATATGAAGTGCTAGAGGGGCCGTCAGTCATCCCGAAAGAAAAAGACGCGGTTATTTACTGTACCTGTCCGAGCGACAAAACCAGCCGACTCATTTTACGTCGGGCATTGGCACTTCGGTTCTTCCGGGTGAAGTTCCTCAAGGGTGGATTGTCGGCCTGGAAGGCGAAGGGATATCCGGTGGAACCCTATCAGGAAGTCTTTCACCTCTACACTCCAAGCTTGGCTCCGGGCTCCAGGTGATCTAGGTCGCCGAGGAAACCCGGCGGCCGATCCGACCCAGACCGAAACCTGTCTCGGTCTGGCTCCATCCTAAGAAGCGGGTATTTATGCGGGGAAATTGCTGGTAGTGGAGTCCGACGACGCTCTTACGGAGCAAATTTTCGCGGCGCTCAACGCGCGAGATAGCCATTACCTCTCAGCGACGATTCAGCGCCAGCCGAGAGCTGGAGCCACCGTCGTCAGAATTGCCTCCATGACGTGCGCATTGTAGTCAACACCGAGTTGATTCGGAATGGTCAGCAAGAGCGTGTCGGCCTCCGCGATCGCCTCGTCTTTCTTAAGTTGCTCGATGAGAATATCTGGCTCAGCAGCGTAGCTGCGGCCGAAGATTGCCCGTGTGCTTTCATCAAGGAATCCGATCTTGTCATCTTCCTGACCACTACGTCCGAAATAAACGTGATCGCGATGGTCGAGCAACGGAAAGATACTGCGGCTCACGGAAATGCGCGGAGTACGCTTGTGGCCGGCTTCCTTCCAGGTTTCACGAAAGGCGCGAATCTGGGCGGCTTGTTGGATGTGGAGCGGCTCGCCGGTCTCGTCGAATTTTAGGGTTGAGCTCTGCAGGTTCATTCCCAGATTGGCGGCCCATGCTGCGGTCGCGTTGGAAGCAGACCCCCACCAGATTCGGTCACGCAATCCTGCGGAGTATGGCTCAAGACGCAGTAGCCCCGGAGGATTGGGAAACATTGGACGTGGGTTAGGCTGCGCGAAGCCTTTGCCGCGCAGCAACTCAAGAAATTCTTTGGCATGCCGCCGGCCCATCTCTGCATCATCTTCATCCTTATTCGGGCGGTAGCCAAAATAGCGCCAACCATCGATGACCTGCTCGGGGGAACCGCGGCTGATTCCCAGCTGCAGGCGCCCGCCGGCGATCAGATCTGCGGCCCCTGCGTCCTCTGTCATGTAATGAGGATTTTCGTACCGCATGTCGATCACTGCAGTACCAATTTCAATCTTGCGCGTCTTAGCACCAACCGCCGCGAGCAGTGCAAACGGGGACGCCAATTGCTGTGCGAAGTGATGAACACGAAAGTAAGCCCCGTCCATTCCCAGGCGCTCGGCCTCCATGGCAAGGTCGATGGACTGCAGAAGCGCGTCGGCCGCCGACCGCGTTTGCGACTGCGGTGAAGGTGTCCAGTGACCGAATGAGAGGAAGCCAATTTTCTTCATTCAATATAAGTCTCCTACCATTGTTGATAAGGCTGTGCGCAGCTTCTCGGTGTCGCATTCGCCGAATGCTTCGAGGTTTTTTCTTAAGAGATCGTCTGGGCTCACTTCGCGATGGAGGCCTGTCGCCGAATTGGTGTCAGCACCGTCAATTCGCCAACTTGCTCCCTCTTGCCGGTTCCGCGAAGGTGAGCGGCGTGATCCATCATCCAAAGCTCGGGAATGATTTCGCCGACCAGTTGACCATGACAAAAAAGCCGCACCACCGAACTCTCCGAGACAACAATTCCCACGGCTTTGGTAACTGCGCTCATATTGGCCGCCGCAATGTGACGACTGCCCAGTCCCAGTGGCACGTCCACTTGTGCGGCTACGGCATCGAGATAGCGGCATGCCGAAAGGACAATTCCTTGGCGACTTACTACGAACCCGCCGTCCAACTGCGCCAATTCCTTGACGGTTCCGCGGAGATTGAGATTGCTGACGTGACGTGAAGACTCCGGATGCCCCAGCAACGGATCCAAAATCAACGGTCTGGATTTCGCGAGTACTGCCTTCTCATCACCGAGAGTGAATAGAGTGCCAACTCGCCTTCCCTCTCGGCCCTCGCGAGCAATTTCGACTGCGAGCCCAATGAGGGACTCTAAAACGTCAGAATCATATTCCGTTACTTGGCAAAGAATACTCTCAAACATTCATCGGACTCCTTGGTCCAGGTAACGTCACGAGCAGACCGCCCCGATGCACCCAGGTTTGGATGAAATACTCCCAAGGAGGATTCAGACAGGAATTTCGCAGCGAACGGAACTGGACGGGCTTGAGAGTCGACGAGTATTTAGATCAAAAAAAGCCAAAAAGCGACTGAATTATTCAATATCTACTTTGCGATCCCTGAGTAGTCTGCCTTCGTTCCGAACTAGCTGCGTTACACGGCGACCGCGAATTTTGGGGTCGATATGCCAGTTTCCTAAAGAAAGCAGCGTGCAATGGAAATACTCAGAGGATCTTCGACTCAGGCTAACGCCGCAAAGACCGGAGATCGGCAGTTGAATGTTTCTGTGCTCCCACCGAGCCCTGTGTCGCTGTAGGACGCGCCTCAATAGATGAGCTTCAGCGAAAACTGGACTTGCCGCGAAGTTCCCGCCGTCTTGCTGATCATGCCAAATCCTGTACCCTCGATGATGTTGGCCGGCAGCCCCATGTTGACGATATTAAACAGATTAAAGAATTCCCCGCGGAATTGCAGGTCCGCTCGCTCCAAGCCGCTTTCGCGGCGTCCAATGGGAGTCGTCTTAATGAGCGCAAAATCGAAATCGTAATATGCTGGCCCGCGAAATGTATTACGGCCGAGGGTTCCGAAGCGCCCGGAGTTTGGTCCGGTCCCACCTGCGATCCCGATGGGAATGGAAAAGAAACTTGCACTGTCCGCGCCCCGCCCAAAATAATCGTCGCGTGATCGGGTTGAACTGCCGGCGCTCGAGAGGTCCGGTATTCCGATCTGGTCCGGCCGGTCCGCGCCAATCGTTCCCGCTCCCGTCTGCTGGATTCCCGAGTACACCGTGAACGGAGAACCACTCGTAATCGTCGAGATGCTGAGCAACTCCCAACCCTTCGTCAACAACCTGGTTCGATCCGACTGAAGTCCCAAATGCTCGAAATGCAAATCCTGTGCGGCACTCAACGTGAAGGCTTGCGTTACATCAAAGCTTGACGGCCCTCTTTCCGCTTGTGTATCGAACGGGTCTTGCGGACTAAACAACGTCACAGCCCCGGTGGATCCGGTTCCTCCGATAAGGCCGCTGACATCATCCAGTGATTTGCCCCAGGTGTAACCTGCCTGCAATGACGGACCGCCGTGCCCAACATTTCCCGACAATGAAGTCTGCAGCGCGTTGTACGATGAGTGCGACGTTGCCGTCATTACGGACTCGAATCCGAAACCTCCGGTCGCCGCTCCGCTGCTGTCGAAGTTTGTAAACCGAGCAAATGCCGAATCTGCTCCGGGATACGCGTTCGGATATAACATTCTGGGAAGTCGAAACGCCGATGTTCCAACATACGCGACATCGGCCGTGAGGCCGGCGAAACCCCGTTCCAGCCCCAGCGTCCAGGTCTGCAAGTACCCATTGCCGAAGCGCCGGTCGATCCCGGCCAGGCTCAGCAGCGAGAGCTGATGACTCGGCGCCAACGCTGCCAAGTCTTGCTGGTATCGATTTACGTCCAGCACCGTATTCGCCGGCACTTTTTTCGGATCGCCGCTGGCCAACACGTTCACGCCAGCGGTGTTATAAACCTGCGGCAATTCGTTCGGTGTAATTTGGAATCCGTAGGCAATCTCTCCGTTTTGCGCCGCATTGACGCGGGGATAAACAACGTAGGGCGTTGACCCCGTAAGAAGATTGTCCTGCCAGATATTGGGTGGAATCACTGTGATCGCCCCGCCCACGTGCACATGCACCACATTGGACGCGTTCCAGTCAACCTGAACACGCGGCCCCCAGCCGTTCCAATCGGTCTGATAAGTAGGCTGCGGATTGATTAAATATTCCTGCCCTACGCCTGCGGGTGGAAACGAGTTCAGAAAACTCGATGTCCGATTTGCCCGCTCTGAAATCGGCGTGTAGATCTCGTATCGCAGCCCATACTCGAGCGTCCATTGTGGATTGATTTTCCATGTGTCTTCGAGATATGCGTTCACGTCATTCCGGTTGATGGCCGCGGGCCCAATGTGCGCGCCGTTCGATGCGTAGGGCGGCGCGACCGCGATCGTGTATCCGTACGGATAGCCAAGCAATAGGCTGCTCAAGGTGTCTGGCAGAGGCTGACCCGGCCGCACATCATGCCGTCCACTCGCAGAAGGAATGAACACGGGCGAATAAACCGTTCCACCACCAAAATCATATTCGCCATTGGGACTTATACCGAAGTATGTCGTGTCGCGATTAAGTCGCGCTTCCGCACCCCACTTCACGGCGTGCCGCGGGCTGGTCCAGGTAAAATTCAATTGTCCCTGGAACAAATTCCCGAACGCAGATATCACCGAGCCTGCCGCGCTGTTGTACGCCTCGTAAAGGCCATCGATGAACTTCAATGCCGGATCGGTATGGTTCGGCGTCACAAATGAGGGCGTGGTTCGCGTGAAACTCACCGACGCCGACCAGAGAAACCGAGGCGACACGGTGCGCGTGTAAGTGAGGACCGCATTCCGCTGCCGATCCACATACTGCACACCGAAGCTCGGATCAATCAGTGTCTGATCCGGATTTGTTGTCGGTCCCGTCAGATTGTCGTAATTGAACCGGCCAAACAATTGTCCTTTTACGCTAACTTTCTGATCGATGCGGATAGAAAACTGATCCGCATCGGTGTTCACGTTTGAAGGTGCAGCATAGGTTCGTGCACCATACGCGCCGGTTGGGTTGTTAGGGAGTGGATAGCGCGCCAGTATGGAAGCAATCGCAGGATTTACCGGTACGCGCAGCGTGTCCGTTCTGCCGTCCGGATATGTCACCACATCCTGGCCCGCTCGCTCGGCCACTGTAGGCACGGCCAGTACCTGGGTCGTTCCCAGCACCTGCCTGAACCCCTGGTACTGTACAAAGTAAAAGGTCCGGTCTCGACCGTCATATACATTCGGCAAAACAATCGGCCCGCCGTTCGTAAATCCGAACTCGTTTCGCCGGAACGGCGGGATACGGCCCGGATCGGCAATCGAGGGGTGGTCGAAATAATTGCGCGCATCGAGAGCAGAGTTCCTTAAGAACTCGAAGAATGACCCGTGAAATCCGCTCCTCCCGGACCGTGTCACGATATTGGTAAAACCTGCCGCGCCGCGCCCGATGTCCGCCGGCATCCAGCCCGAGCTTGACTGCAATTCCTGAATTGCGTCCACGTCGAAATTCGTGAACGTACTCCCGCCCATTTCAGGATCGCTAATATCAGCGCCGTCCATCGCGAAGACGGCCTCAACGCCGCGCTGTCCATTGATGGCAAATTGCTGGGTGAAATTTGTCTGCCCATTCACATCCGTCATCGTGCCGGCCGCCAACAGCAGCAGCGTGCTGAAGTCGCGTCCATTCAACGGCAACTCATTTACCTTTTGGCTGGAGAGTTTCTCGCCGCTCGTTTCGCTGGCTGTATGCGAAGTTGTGCTCGCGTTCGCATTCGAGACTCCTGCAGAGGTTTGCGGATTGGCCGCAATCGACAGCACGTTTTGATCGGACACCGTCAGCACAATTGTTACGCCAGTAATATTCATTGCCACTTGCCCAGTCGGACCTCGCCCGGGAAATTGCACGCTCACGCGATATGGCCCGGGTCGAATGTCCGCAATCGCGAACCTTCCGTCGCTTCCTGTAACTGCGGCTAGATTCTTTTTGGCGCCGGGTCTGCATATCGTTACCTTCGCTCCGGCCACAGGTTCACCCGCAGCCGTGCGTACGATGCCGGTCCACGCTGCCGCAGACGGAGAACTCTGTTGTGCTTCCAGCGAGACCGCGACCATCAGTCCCAGCAGCAAACACCTCTCTGCCAGCCGGAAGGCCTTATGAAAGGCTCGAGCTATTGCGTGTTCCTTTGCGTGGCGGATCTCATACATGACAAACTTCCTCGAGTGAAGAAGGAATGCAATCGAGCGCATGAAGGACTTCAACGAAAGAAAAGACCTCAACTTCAGATGACCCGCCAACGCCAGTGGTGGGCCGTTGGTAACAATCGTCGACGAACGCTTTCTAGAAAGGTAGGAAGCGATTCTTGGATTCGTCGTACCTGCATCAATCAGCACCACCTGACCATCGCGGATCATATCAGCCGCCGCTCGAGCAACTCCGATCTTGCTCTCCCTCTCGATTTGTGGGCGAGACACGAAAGGAAAGGCCTTGGCACCGCGAGGCCAGTTTCTCGCGCAGCTTTCGACTATTCGCTCTGCCTTATGGATACTCGTGGTCTTGAGCGGGTCGAGCGCTTTCGCATCAATCTCCATGAAAAGAATTTCGCCTCTGAGAAGAATACCCTGACATCCAGTCGTCGCAAAGGCTTAGGGGCCATGCCTCATTTGGCAATTGCAGTCACCTGGGCAACGATGGTTTCGCGGGCAGATCGCGGTCGTGTTGTCGAGTGCCAAGGCGCTGGAGAAATTCCGCGGCCGCTTTCTGGCCGTCTTGAGATTGCGTGAAAAAGAGCGACTGCTTCGGTTCAAGGTTGTGCCAAGCTGGCGTGGTCACGGAGAGCACCTGGACATCTACCCGCTCTCATCCATCAGCGCCAACCGCTGCTCCCCCAAGTCGTCGAGCATCCTCGCAGGCAGAAGTCTGGGCAGAGTCGGTTTATGTCGAACGTCTCCCCAGCACAGTGAGTCCAGATGGGGTTGCGAACTCTTATCGAGTCGTAGGCGTGGAGGCTCACAGGCACATGGGAACTCAGGGGCGAACGTTGGATAGCGTCGATTTCGCCACGCTATGAGGAATTTCTATGCGAACTTTCCGAATCGCTTTTGCGCGCTGCAAGAAATCTGGCCAGCGTTTTGTAACCGTTAACTTCCGGTTTGTCGGCAAAGCCGAAGACTATCCGGAGACGGGCTTCGGGAAAATTACTCCCACGGTTTCGGTTTGCGCCTGACCCGTTTCCAGCGTTCTGACTCGAGTGCCCACAGCAACTACTTGTTGGCGGCTGGATTGAGACGGGCCGGCTCTTCGAGGATATCCAGGAGCGCAGTCGCGCAATAGACTCGGTCGCGCTTCGCCTCGCCTACCCGTTTTAGAATGCGCGCACGTTCTAGCCGTTCGATGGCGCGCTGCGCGGTCGTAAAAGCGATCGCCAATTTGTTCGCCATGCCTTTTGTGGTGATGAACGGATTTACCCCCAATAGTTCGACTACACGCAACGGGTTGCTGCTTGATTCTCTGGAGACTCTCTTCTGCCACTCGCCCAGTAGTCCGTTGATGCGCATGGCTCGACTCAAGGCATCCTCAGACATGCGAGCGACTCCCAGCAGGAAATACTCCAACCAATCGTTCCATGCCCCGCGCTCGCTAATCCCGTGCAAACCGTCGTAGTAGTCTCGCCTTGATGCCTCAAAGAACGCCGACAAATAGAGCAGCGGTGTCGGGAGGATCTGGCGCTCGATCAGGAACAAGGTTATGAGGAGCCGACCGACTCGGCCGTTGCCATCAAGAAACGGGTGAACGGCCTCGAACTGATAGTGAGCCAGCGCAATGGTCACGAGAGGCGGCAGGGTCGATTCATGCAGGAATTTTTCCCAGTCCGCAAGACACGGCTCGACTTCTCCCGGAGGGGGTGGGATGTAGGAAGCACTTGCGATAGTGCTGCCCGGCTTGCCAATCCAATTCTGAATTTTGCGAAAACGTCCGGGCGCTGCTTGCTGCCCCTGAACGCCCGTCACGAGTTTTTCGTGCAACTCGCGGGCAAGCCTGACGCAAAGCGGAAGTTTCTTGAGACGCGAGATTCCGTGCTCAAGAGCCACTACGTAATTGCCAACTTCTCGAAGATCTTCGGGACTTCGATCCACGAGCGCTCCCGCCTCAGCGGCAAGCAGCTCACCTAGCGTGGCCTGTGTGCCTTCAATCTTGCTCGATAGAACGGCTTCACGCTGTACGAAAGGCCGGATCAGAATGTGAGGATTGGGAAGCCGACCCCCCTCGCCCGCTAATCTTCCGATTAGCCGGTCCGCGTCCGAGAGTGCCCCAATCAGCCGCGGTGTCCAGTTCAGTTCAGGAGGCAGGGGCGCCGGCACAAATGCTGAATAGCTGCCCTGCGACACTTTCCGGCCGGGAATGTTGGTAGTGTGGGCCACATCCGCCTTCTTATGGTCGAAAATAGCGTTCCGCACTATTTTCATAATCTATGATAATCGAAAATAGCGAGATTGACTATTTCCGCAGGTGAAAGCACCCCAGGGGTCCGCAACGCCGCTTGCTGAATTATGACGACTGGCGCGTTGTCGGTAAGCCGCAGTCCGCACAGTTTCTCGACTATCAGGTCGTCAACTCCGACATCGAAGCCGAACGCGATCATCTGCGCGTTGGCGATCACATCGTCCGCGTGCTGACAATGAAACAAGCCATCACAGAGACAAAGCCCCTGGTGCTGAACGCGCTTCTGAAGAATCCCGCCAACTTCTACGTGGTCACGGAGTGGACACCGCTCCCCGCGGACAAGGCCGAAAAAGAAGGGAACAAGCGCCGCCGTCACTTCAATATGTCCAAGAGGGGAGTTGTCTCTCAGATGGGCAACGATGCCACCAAGACGAACCCACGCGATGTGCTGGTGGACGAGTCGAAGCAGGCCGACATCGAAAATCTTGGGGATTTGATTTCGCTACCCTGAAGTGGCCCCAGTTCGATCATCACATTTGGCCCCACCCTAACCGATAGATCGGCCTACCCTGTCTGCGAAGCGGACGGGGAGGGCGATGGACAGGAGACGCAAGGTGGAGCTATTCGAAGAGATCAGGCGGGAACATGTGCATGGAGCTGGTTCGATTCGCGCGGTCGCGAAGAAGCTGGGGGTGCATCGGCGGATGGTGCGACAAGCACTGGCGAGTGCGCTTCCGCCGGAGCGCAAACTGGCGGTGCGGAACAAGCCGAGGCTGGGCCCGGTGATGGAGTTCATCGACGGGATTCTGCGCGCAGATCAGCTGGCTCCACGCAAACAGCGGCACACGGCGCATCGCATTTGGCAGCGGATTCGGCAAGAGCGCACGGACAGCGTGGCGGAAGCGACGGTGCGCCGTTATGTGCGGGAAGGCAAGCAAAGGTTAGGACTCACGGGGCGGGAGACATTCGTGCCGCAAGTGTACGACTGGGGCGGCGAGGCGCAGGTGGATTGGTACGAAGCCATGGCCGATTTCGCGGGCGAACGATTGCGGGTTTACATTTTTGCGATGCGCTCAATGGCCAGTGGGGGAGCGTTTCATGTGGCGTACTATCACGCCACACAGCAGGCCTTTTTGGAAGCGCACGAGTTGGCGTTCAGCTATTTCGGCGGGGTGTTCCGGTGCCTGCGCTACGACAACCTGAAGAGTGCGGTGAAGAAGATTCTGCGCGGACATCAGCGGGAGGAGACGGAACGCTTGATCGCCTTCCGTTCGCACTGGGGCTTTCAGACGGAGTTCTGCAATCCGGCGCGGGGCAACGAGAAGGGTGGCGTGGAAGGCGAAGTGGGTTACTTCCGCCGGAACCATCTAGTGCCGGTTCCGCAGGCGAAGAACCTGGAAGAGCTGAACGAACAACTACGGAGTTATTGTCAGCACGACGAACAGCGGCGAATCGCGGGCAAGCCGATGTTGGTGGGCGAAGCCATGCGGATCGAACGCGAGCATCTGTTGCCGATGACGGCGGAAGGATTCGAACTGGCGGAGGCCAGTTTTCCGACCGTGGACGGCAAGGGCTGCGTGAAGGTGCGCACCAACTTCTACTCGACGCCCTTGAGGCCGGGGACTCGTGCGCAAGCGAAACTGTTGCCGGCCTATGTCGAGATCTGGCAGGAACGGGAGTGCGTGGCGCGGCACGAGCGCAGTTTTGGTCGCTATGAGCAGGTGCTCGATCTGGAGCACTATCTGGACGTGCTGGAGAAGAAACCGGGAGCGCTGGCGGGATCGAGTCCGCTGCGGCAGTGGCGGGAACGCGGACGCTGGCCGGAGAGTTTCGACCGGCTGTGGCAGAGCTTGCAAGAACGACACGGCAAGCACTCGGGCACGCGGGAGATGATCGAGTTACTCACCCTCGGCAAGCGACACGGGTGGGACCGGCTGCAGCGAGTGGTCGAGCAATCGTTGGCATTGGGTTGCTCGGATGCGGCCGCAGTTCGGCACCTGCTGACAGCGACGGAACTGAGTCGTCCGCGCAATGAGTTACTGGAACTGAATGGGCTGGAACGCTACGAGCGCCCGTTGCCGCAGATGAACGAGTACGACCAGCTACTCAGCATCGCGGCCACCGCTGCGGAGGTGGCGCGATGAAAGAGCAAACCCAGGCTCTCGAACAGGCCAGCGTCAAGCAGTATTGCAAGGCGCTGCGCGTCCCGATGATCGGAGCGCACTTCGTGCAACTGGCGGAGCAGGCCATCAAAGAACAGCGCAGTCACATCGGGTATCTGGAAGCGCTGCTTACGATGGAGTCGGAAGAGCGCGACCGGCACGCCATTCAGCAACGACTGCGCGATGCCAAGCTGCCCAGGTTGAAAACGCTGGAGGAGTTCGACTTCAACCAGGCGCGACAGATTCCGGCGGCGAAGATCCGCGAACTGGCCGAGGGCGGCTACATCGAACGCGCCGAACCCGTGGTGCTGATGGGCGAATGCGGCACCGGCAAGACGCACTTGGCAACGGGATTGTGCGTGGCCGCGTGCCGACAGAAACGAAGAGCGCGATTCACCACCGCTGCCAATCTCGTAAACGAACTGGTCGAAGCACGGCAACACAACGCGGTGAAGCGAGTGCTGGCGCGCTGGTTGCGCTATGACGTGATCGTGCTCGACGAAGTCGGCTATGTGCCTTTGGCTGACATCGGAGCGGAGTTCCTGTTTCAAGTGATCGCCGAACGCGCCGAGCGAGCTACGTTGATCGTGACCACGAACCTACCGTTTTCCGAGTGGACGCAGGTGTTTCCGAATCCGCGCTTGTGCAAGGCGTTGCTGGACCGCATCACAGATCGAGCGCACATCATCGAAACCGGTGCCGAGTCCTACCGCTTTCGCAGAACCTTGGAGGTGCGACAGAAAAAGAAAGCATCGTAGGCGGCTGCTTCTATAGCGCTGCGCAGGGGAAGGAACTCAAACGCCGTTCCTTCCCCTGCACCCCATCCTGGCTGCAACCGAAAGACCGGACAGCCATCCTTATTAATACAGGGTGGGGCCAAATGTGAGTATCACGGTGGGGCCAAATCAAGTTGTCAAACGCAAGCCTTCTTGTTAGGTACGCCTGTGCGTTCCGTAGAGAGCCGTAGACTGTTTGATTGTGGTAGGTGCGCTTGCGCATTTCGGAATCGCGCCCGAGATAGACGCGGACGAGCCAACGGCGATCGCCTCGCGCGATGATCTGACCAACTTTGCGAGACATAGGTGTTCCTCCTTTCTCCGAAAGCAGACATGCATCCGGGTCATTTGCAAGCTCGAGTGCTCAAGTTTCGTGGACAAATGCGTTTTGGTTTGCTGATTGGGAGGCAATATATCGTCTGAATAGGGGGTGTTCGGCAAACAAGGGCCATTTGGTACTGCGGCTCCGGCGCACTGGTCGCACAAGGATTATTGCGGAATCACAAAGAAACGGAGATTTTTTCACTCGCCGACAGTCAGCCGACCACGCTGATCTTGATCTGGCGGTAGCGGGCCAGGCGGTCTTTGAGACAGTCCTTCCGATTTGGCAGGCTCCGGCCTCCAGTGAGGTTCCGGCTACTGACCAGCGACGGAGCCGACATCCCCTGCTGTGGTCACGGGGTAAGGATTAGGTCAATTTCGCCGAGTCTAGGTTCCGAATGACCGAACAGGTGTGTTTGAGTAGGTCGCACATAGGGTCTGCTCTTGCAGCGGAGATGGTGGTTGGGGAATACCTCGCGCAGCACTTCTCTAGTTGTGTTGAGTGTCAATTTCCTTCGATCCGTTCTCACGTATACGATTCCATTGCGCTGAAGCAAGGGCTTCGACCTACCAAAAACATCAAGAAGAAGCTGTCGGTACTGAGGCTTACTTTCAAACTTGCCCCGGTGCTTGCCACCGATTCGACGTGATGTAGGAGGTCCACCGAGCAACCAGAGTCGTAGCCACTGATCATAGTGATAGTTGGTGACGCCGTAGTATGGCGGCGAGGTCAGAAGTAAGCGCGCGCGTTTATGTCGGTTGGCCCAATACCGGGCCACTTGGGGTAGAATCTCAGCGCTGTCACCCAAATAGACTCGGCTGTCCACCAACTGAGGGATGCCCTTCGCGTAGCGCCATTCCATCCTCTTAAGAAGAAACTCCAGTGGATCTACTTCCGGAGGTCGTATGTTTCGTTCTTTCCACCATCTGATCGCATACGCTGGAGACATCGACTTTGTCTGACGCATCTGATTCGAAAGCGAGTCGTTTCGTTTGCCGTGCAAGTTCACTAACAGAAACGCCATCGCAGTGCAGTCAACCTTACGATTCTTCCAGTCAAGGTGCCTGCGGGCGGCCATCAGAAACTGCAAAACATTTTCTTGGTAACAACAGCGGAAGAACGAGGGTGCATTTCTTGCCGCCCCGCGGTATCTGTGGGCGATTCCCTGAATTTCGGCAAGTCTTTCGACAACGGACTCTTGACGAGCAGGGTGGAGCTTGGCTTGGGAGTACACCCACCCCACAGGATTTATTTCCATGCCTATCCCGCGCCGACCATGAACCGCCGCGCTGAACACAGCCGTGCCGCGACCAGCGAAAGGATCGAGCACAACATCTCCAGGCGCAGTATGTCTGATTATCACCTTCTCGGCAAATGCAACGGGAAACATGGCGTAGTACGGGCCGACCCCTGCCCAACGTGCTGCTGCAGTACCGTATCTTGCACCTTGCTGTGGCATCCAGTCAGTCCTGTCTCATTAGAGCTTTTGCTAGCTGTTGCAATACCTTCGTACCAAGCCGCAGAGGAATAGCAGCTTGGGCATGCGCCGAAATCAAAGGTGAAACCGAGTTGGGGTAGCGTGACGAGGCCAACCTGTCGAGCAAGGCGCAAGCGGCCCCAAACTCTCGGTAAAGTGAAATGTCGTCGGTGTCCAGGGTGTCTTGCTTGTCGTCTAGGAATGGGATGTCAGCAACGATTCGTGCCCCAGATGCCGTTTTGTAAAACAGTTTGCGGCCAAAATATGTGTCCATGCCGTAGCGTTTCGTGCTCGTCGAGAAGATTATTCGGTCTTTGATGTACTTGTCGGTCGGCAACATAAAGGTGCGACTTGAAAAAGTTGTACCCCCGTCCTGCGCCTTATCGATTTCATCAAAGTGCATGACAAACGTGCCGGTCTTTTCGATGCCGAGAACAAGAAGGTCACGATTAGTTGCGGCTCTCACGATTCCGTTCAGGCGCTTCAGCTCTCGGCTAATAGCTGCGCTGAGCCATGCCGGGTCCCCAAAGATAGCTAGGGGGCCATCCATCACAAATGCCATCCTGTCCATCCGACCGAGTAGCTGCTTCTTTTCGAAGAGGCGAAGTACATGAACAAACAGAATGTGTTCCCAAATCTGGCGCACTTCGCCGAATGCTTCTCCGTTTGTGCCCGTGTCACGAAAATTCTCGTGAATTCGGAGGGCGTCGGTCGAATAGAGAGGATGTTTCTTTGGGCATGAGCAACTGCTCACACCAGCAGGAATCTCAACTCGCTCATTGCAGCCCTCTGATGCGTACGGGCACTCTTGCCGGCCTTGCGGCTTATGCGCCAACAGCGCCTCGTACGTATCCAGAAGGCGGGTTGCATCTTCCTGATCCACGATGACATCCTGGAGAACCTCGTAGAGGGTTTCCCGGAAGGAATCACGTGCAGATGTGTGACTCCGGGTAACGACGTTGCTGCCGGGTAATGCGGCATCTACGGTGGAGGCTTCTTCAGTTTTGCGAAATTCAAGCGGATCAACCGGTCGCTGTTCATCCAAGCGAGCCATTTCGGCAAGATTGAGTAGCACGCTCGCAACCGTGCAATAGCCTACCTTGGCCCCAGGATAGCCATTGCGGACATCGACTTCAGCGTTGCTACCGTCGATGGCCACAACGTAACTCGGAAGACCGTGGCT
This sequence comes from Candidatus Sulfotelmatobacter sp., assembly GCA_049693675.1. Taxonomy (GTDB): domain Bacteria; phylum Acidobacteriota; class Terriglobia; order Terriglobales; family Acidobacteriaceae; genus Sulfotelmatobacter. The sequence goes on from JBAVQD010000122.1 coordinate 79,536, forward strand.
TGGGGGCGGAGCCGGTTTCGGCGATACGATACTGGTTCCATTCGCGTTCGGTTGAAAGACGCGCGACTTGCGGAGAAGACCCTGAACGCGTTCCGTCTCGACAATTCGCTGAAGTGGCCGGTATCCCGCGAATTCACCCTCATAAGGCATTATTGGCTGTTCTCCCCGCGCTCAATACTGAACAGCTCTACCTGGACAGGAACGACGTAAGGGTTGGAGAGTGTTTTGGTGCGGATAAAGCCTCGATCCTGGGCTCGCAAGATACTGCGCTCGAAATCTCCGAAGTCGTAGAATTTGTTGAGTTCTTTGGTTTCATCGGTGTTGTTCAGATGTCCGATGAACCAGTTAGCAGTATTTCGCAGAATGTTTTTCTGAATCGAGCTGACTTCCTGAGTGGCGTAGACGAGGCCGATCAAATACTTTGCACCTTCCTTTGCGGTCCGCACCCATATATCCTTCAAGTCCATGTCGGTACCTGCAGGCAAGAGGTTGTGTGCCTCTTCGACGTACACGAGAACGTTAGGCGGTAGCTGAGCGTTCCGGAAGCGAGCGCGATTGCTCTCAAAGATCCGCCGCATTACGCGATCGGCAGACGACTTGTTAAGGTCCGGATCGCCGCTCGACTGGTCGACAATGACCAACCGTCCGGCTGCTAAATGATCATAAATCTCATCTGCGTAGTCGGCGTCGGTTGTTTGCGTGTGCTGCTCTTTCACACGGCCAATGAGCCGTGAGCCATTCGCATAGTGAAACATTTCGAGAATCTTCTTTAAGTCATCATCTGCCCATGACCCGGACGTGCTTTTCTGAACATAAGCTTGGTCGAAAGCTGCAAATCCAGAATCCTTGTCGTTAATGAAATCACGTAGCAGATCGCAGGCAAGAGAGGTCTCTCCCCATGTTGGGCTGGGCTTCGCAAGGATTGTTGCGCAGTTAACGTACCTGGCGGCATTGTTCCCCTGGCTGTTGCGCATCGCATCGAGGACATCCTTGCTGAACAAGCCTTTCGGTTGGGGTGCTAGGTTTGTTGGGGGTTGAAGGCCTGCCTTGAAGAGGAGCGCACGATAACACAGCACACGCCGATCATGGCGCGTCATTGCAGATCGGTCACTTGGATCCGGGACCTCCAAAGTGACATCACGGAAATTCAGTACATATTTGTCCGTGTTTTCAAGGGAGGCGTCGATGATCTGCTTGCCGATCTGCAGGTTACTGTCGACGTGGAAGTTCAGCAGCATGAGACGACGATCCGGGTCGTTGGGGTGAGCCAGGATGCCGTAGGTGACGATGTCCTTCTTGTAGTTCTGGTCCTGGCCCGTCGGAGCGCAGGCCCACACGTTCTTGATAGCATTCGGATTACGGTTGGCGTCCTGGTCCTGAGTATTTTCGTTTGCATATTCCCCATTTGGATCAAACACAATCTGGCCAACACGCTGCGGACTTGAGTGCCAACGCAGCTCGAATATCGATTTCAGGATGATTTTTGTGGTGTTTGACTTTCCAGAGCGGGTCATCCCGAAGAGAGCCGTCTTTTGCCCGAGCAAGTCGGTAGGGGTGATAGCAACGCGAACGCCCGAAATTCGCTGGAAAGGCCGGTTCGTAGATGCGTACCGAACTTCGCCGACGTTCACCATTACGTTGGCCGCGGCGCTGCCGAGACGCGGGTCTCGGTAGTTAACAATTTGCTCCAGGAAACTGCCACGCGGCTTGAATACTTTCAGACCACGATTCGGATAGTAATTGCTCAGATCAGACCCAAAGAAAAGGGCGTAGTTTGTTGTTTTGGAGCCATCTTTGGTGTCCGCGACGTAGAACGTTCCTAGCACGCGACAGCGCACGCCCGCATAACCGAGTAGATTGTTTGTGGTGGGGTCCATGACATCGCGGTGATCCCACGTTTTGTCCAGTTCTCCGCTGACGCGCTGGGCGTTTTCGACGCGTACCCTTAGCGCCTCCTGAGCGTTTGGTAGATCGGCATGGTCAATCACGCGCACCAGAATGATGGACGCGTCCTCTTCGCGGATATCCACAGTCTGGCCTGGTATGACACGTGTGGCCACTAAGAACGACAACGCCGGAATGCCTCCGACCTTCCGGCGATAAAAGTCATGGATTTGGACCAGCGCTTCTTCATAACCCAAGGAGAAAACTTCCCCTACGTATGCCTCAGGTTCAATGATCTGCCGCAGAAGCCCGGCGGCGCTCTGTAATTCTTCCGAGAGTTTTGGTTGTTCGAGTTCGCGAGCTACGTCTGAAATGGCTGAAGACACGGTTCCCCCAAACTGCTGGCAGAGAATCGCGAGGGGGAAATCTCACGGTTGGCCAGACGCTTAAGAGCGTACAACGAATAGGTTCCTAAGCCAAGTCGGTCGTATTCAGAGTGTAACAATCGAAGGTAACGGTATCGAAGCAACCTGATTCCATTTAGGCCTGTTCGGTTGAGCAGGTGTACGTTCGCACCAAGTATTAGAGCCGCGAAATAGCGATTTCGCTCAGCCGTATCTGGGCTGCTACAGGCCGGAAGTGTGGCTGCGCCCCCACGGATTCGAACCTCGATGTGCTGATCTAAAGTCAGCTGGGTTTTAGGATCTGGAGTTGAGCGACCGATGCGCGATCTTCTGTACAGTAGTACGCTCGATTGTGGCGGTCTCACACAAACCAGAGTTCTCTTAGAAAAGGCGCCATGCAAGTTATACGGCATCCGCGTTGGCACTTGTGCCGATGCTTGTGTCGTGTCATCTGTTAGTTGATGGTCACCGAGACGCTTGCTGAACTCGTTTTCGGCCTGGTTTATCCCATTGGAACCAACGCCGATCCTGTCGCAAAGCTCCTGGAGAAATATCTTAAGCAATACGGATACAAGACCGAACAATTTCGAGTAAGTGAGCATCTGCGATCACTTAGGCTCGGCATTCCCTTCGAGCGGCTTTCAACTTTCGCTGAGATGACGGCATTGATGGATGCAGGAAATGCGGCAAGGAGGAAGGCGACTTCGAATAGCATATTGGCAACGATGGCGATCAACGATATCGCCGATCTTCGTACCGATGGCGGGAAGCGACCACCCGTTGCAAGAAAGCGAGTTGCGCACCTGATTCGATCTCTCAAACGCCCGGAAGAGGTTAAGCTACTACGGGATGTTTATAGACCAGGATTCTTTCTGATCGGGATCGCTGACGATGACGATTCGCAGACTGCGTACTTAACGAAAGAGCTTGGGCTCACTGAAGACGAAGCGAAACAGGTCCTAGAGCGGGACCAAGACGAGGACAAGTTTTACGGACAACGCACCAGAGGAACCTTTTACCTCGCTGACGTATTCATTGATCTGCGAGACGGGAAATACAGAGACCAATTGCACCGTTTCCTTGAACTCGTGTTTGGCCATCCGTTCTTTACGCCTACCCGGGAAGAACATGCCATGTTTATGGCTTATGCTTCTGCTGCGAGATCAGCGCAGCTTGGTCGGCAGGTGGGTGCGGCAATAGCGACGCCGGAGGGTGACGTAATCGCTGTTGGCATGAACGAGGTTCCTAGCCCACGTGGTGGCCTTTACTGGGAGGGCGACGAGGACGACAGTAGAGATCACAAGAGAACAGTTGATTCGAATTTCCAGCGCAGAAATCAGATCGTTAACAGCGTTATCAAACGCTTGGATGGAAAGCTGTTCACAACTCGCAGGCTTTCGGCGGTGCTTAGAGAAATTCTAAAAGTTATGGAGCCCACTCTTGGCGAGTCAGGCCTCAACAAAAGATCTCGCGAAATCCTACAATCCTTGCCGGACAAGGGCGCTACTATTTCTGAGATTTCTACGTCCATTCATGACAGTGATCTAAACGAGATCACCGAATACGGTCGAGCTGTGCACGGGGAAATGGACGCCCTCCTCTGTTGCGCACGACTCGGGATCAGTGTACGAGGAAAACACTTGTTTGTCACAACCTTCCCGTGTCATAACTGTACACGGCACATTGTTGCCGCTGGAATCCGCAAAGTTTATTACATAGAGCCGTACCCCAAAAGCAAGGCTCTCGATCTGCACTCGGACGCCATCTGTTTCGATGAGAAGGAGGCAGCCAAATTCGGCAAGGTTCCGTTCTTGCCGTTCGTTGGAATAGGACCGCGGCGATACCTTGATCTTTTCTCTCTGGAGTTGAGCAGTGGTCGAAGAGTTGAGCGAAAGAACAAAAGGGGTGAACCTGTTGTGATGCCAAAGGCAAAGCGCACCCCGAGACTGCCGATGATCAGTTTGAGCTATCTTGAGCGGGAGGATAAGCTTCTGGAAGAACACGAAGACGTGATTAAAGCGTTACATGGGAAAAATCATGGCAAAAATTGACTTGAAGGACCGCACGGCGCTCCGCCACATCAATACAGTCGAGAAGGCAAGCGAGCGCGTAAGCTCTTGGCCGAGTTGGAAGCGCGACGTCACATTTTTCCGGGACTCGGATGAGGAAGAACTTTCGATTCGTACTACTTCCGACGCTGGGGAAAATGTTGACGAAGGGAGCGTCTCGGAATCCATGTTGCGCAAGACGGCTTGATCGAGACACTTTAAATGGGTTTTTCCTCAGTTGCTTCAGCAGCAGCTTGGGGACCGTGTAGTCCACTCCTAGACTCTAACATTCAAATGTCGGCCGGCTGTTCGGTCCAGCGACAGATCCCCAATACGTCCTAGCTGTCGTTGACATGACAATGTATGCTCTATAAGCTGACGCCTATGGAAGGTTTAGGACCATACATGCGTCGCAGACGCGACGAGCTTGATATTTCCCTTCGCGAATTAGCAAAAAGGCTAAATTGTTCGCCTGCATTCATCTCAGACATAGAGCTTGGGCGTCGCTATCCTTCTGAAAAGGTCCTTGCTGATATCGCACGTGTGCTCAAGGTCAAGGTGGAAGAGCTACGTGCGTTAGATGTGAGGGCTCCGATAGATGACATAAAGCGAATCACTTTGAACGATCCAAACTTTGCTTTGGCCTTCCGAACGGTCATCGACCAGAAGGTCACGGCGGACGAGCTATTAGACTTTTTGAAGAAGAAGGACACTGAAAAAGGCAGTAAGGACAAGAAGTGATGAAATCGCGTGCTCAGTCCGGGTTGAATTCCAAACCGCCATATTTCAAGCCCAGCCAGATAGACCAAATCTGCGCCGATGAGCTGCGAAAAGAAGATCTCCTTCCCAGTTCGCCTGCAGCTGTCCGTATCGACCGGTTCATTGAAAAGCGCTTTGGCGTGTCCCCGCAATATGAGGATCTTCCGCACGGGGTTCTCGGATTCACCAAATTCAACAAGAACGGCGTGGATGCCATCGTCGTATCTGCAGCGCTTGATGCCCAGGGCGGCAAAGTGGCTCAGCGCCGTGTGAGGACTACGCTCGCACATGAGGCAGGGCACGGCCTACTGCACGCATACCTGTTCGCGCTCGATGACAAACCGCTGCATCTCTTCGACAAGGACAGTCATACCGAACACCAGATTCTCTGCCGGGATGTCCCGGACGAAGAGAAAAAAGCGCGCTCCTATGACGGCCGCTGGTGGGAATTTCAGGCAAATCGCGCGATGGGCGGGTTACTGAGTCCTCGGGCTTTAGTGCATGAAGCGATAAAGCCGTTTCTGGTGCCGAGCGGCATGCTGGGGGTGGAGATCCTGGACGAAAACCGCAGAGAAGAAGCGGTCCGGGCACTCGCCGACATCTTCGATGTTAATCCCGTCGTCGCAAGAATCCGCACAAGTGAGCTCTACCCCGCTGAAACTGGGCAACTCCGCCTCTAGCTTTTTTTGTTGACACTGTCCGCACCGTCTGCTTACACTGCCATTAACCGCGCAGCTATCTGGGCGTGGCTGAAGCAAAAGACACTCAGGCGGGACCTATGGAATTGATGAACAGTCAGCTTCTCTATTTCGTTAATAATCGGCTCAAACTGCCGAAAGGTAAACGGGCGGACTATCTCGCCCAGGTAGATCACTTGATTGAGAGATTCGCTGCTGCCGCGAACGGCGACAAGGTGATCGACATCAAGAAATTCCTTAAAACCGGTTCTTTGCGCAAGGGCACAGTCCTCCGCCCAACTGGCGACATTGGCGTAGACGCCGACGTGGCGGTATTCCTGAACACCAACGGGGCTACCGGCTACGACCTCGCAAACCTTCACACCCGCATCCGGAAACTGCTGGTAAAGATTTACCCGACGAAAAAACCCGAAGACTTCACCGTTCAGCCGCGGACGCTCGGGATTGAATTCCTGGTTTCCGGTCTGGAAATGGATCTCGTGCCCCTCCTCGTGATTGAGGGCCCCGGCGATTATGGCTGGCAGCCCTCCTCTCAGGGCGGCGCCCCCGTCAAGACCAGCGTAACAAGGCAGCTGGAATTTATCCGCGCCCGGAAGGACGGATATGCCAATTTCACTGCCCTCGTGCGGTTGCTCAAGTACTGGCGGAACTATCACGACCTGGGCGATAGTCTGCGTTCCTTTACGATTGAGCTGATCGTCAGCCACCTGCAGGATGCCAAAGGCTCTCCACCATCGCTGGAAGCCGGACTTCTGCGGTTTTTCCTCTACGTGGCGGACTCGCAGTTGAAAACCCCGATCTGCTTTAAGGAGTGTGGTACGCCGCAGTCGTTCCCGAAAGACCGGGTGGTGATACTCGATCCGTGCAACATCGACAACAATGTTGCCCGGAAAATCACGGATCAGGACTGCAAGGACATCGTCGAAAAATGCCTGGGAGCGTGGGAAACTTTGAGCTACGCACGTAATTACGATGGGAAGACGCAGACCCTTGAACTTTGGAAAGAAATATTTGGCCGGTCATTCGTAATCGAGGATTGATGCATGTCCTACACGGAAACACTAACTCAGACGTATACCATTGCCGACATCGGAAAGGTGATCGACTGCTTTGCGGCCGATCTGGATATGACTTCGCAGTCCACCGGCCTTCTCAACAGAGATCTGGTGAAACAATACGCGGCGGACGTGAAGGCGATGGCCCAGGGGGGCTACCTGGTAGAAGCAAACATCGTTCTGAAGGATTCCGCGGGCAACATAATCCGGGCGGCCAAATACGAAGTATCCACAGATGCTGCGAGCCTGACCGCCAGCCGTCCGGGAAACAACCGCTGGCCTACCACGCCGGGCGGAGAACTGAGCATTGTGCTGCAGAACAGCCAAAAATGGCGTGACCTCACCGATTCACAGCGGGCCGCATTTGATAAGACGCTCGGCACGTCCTGGATACCATCGAACACGGACATATCTTTTCCGGGCCTGACTCGATACGCCGACCGCAATTACGTCAGCAATGGCTGGGGCGTGAAAAAGGCCGTGTATCACTGATTTGAAGGACAGGGCAAATTACGATGAGTGAAGTGATTGAAAAAAGCGCGCTGTTCGAGCTGGAGCTCGATCTCCCCAACGATAAAATTGCTGCGGCGACGAAGCGGCTTGTCGGATTTGACGCCCGCTACCAGCGACTCCACCGCGATTTGCGCCTGCTTGCTGATCCCCAGGAATTGGCGGACTGGAGCAAGAAGTTTCACCACAAAGAACTGCCTATCTGCGCGGCAGTATCGGAGAGATACCCGCTCGTCATTTTTGCTGGCGACGTGGGCACCGGGAAGACAGCTACGGCCGAGGGTGCGTGTGATCGGCTGGCACGCGAGAGCAAAAAGGAAGCGATGCTGTTCAAGCTCAGCACCCGCGTGCGCGGCTCGGGCAAAGTCGGGCAGATGAGCACACTGCTCAACGAGGCCTTTGATGTTGTTGCCAAGCAGGCGGGGAAAACGCGCCAGGCGTTCCTTATCATCGACGAGGCGGACTCACTGGCCTCAACAAGGGAGACGGCCCAGAGCCATCATGAGGATAAGGTCGCCGTCAACACGATCATCCAGAAGGTTGATGATCTCCGCCGGCACAATGGGCGCATTCTCGTTTTTCTTTGCACCAACAGGGCTATGGCGCTCGACCCCGCCATTGTCCGGCGCGCCCCGCGGAGTGAGGAATTCAAGCGGCCTGATGATAAGGAACGTGAGGAGTTGTTCCGCATGGATTTGGAGGGGCTTAGCATCAAGGACAACGTGATACACGAACTCGTCCAGCTCACCGGGCCGCACGGCACGCAACCTGGCTTTACTTTCTCCGACCTACGTTCCAAGCTCCTCCCCGACGCGCTTTGCCGGGCATTCCCCGAGCGCGCGTTAAGCGCAGACGACCTGATTCATGCGGCGAAGGAAGTTCGGCCGTCTCCAGTGGTGAAAAACGGAGTATGACAATATCAACGAGCGGAAGCAGCGGGGGTTCAGGCGCGTCATTGGCGCTGTTGTTCGGCAGGCGCGTGCAAATTTCCGGATCGGCCAATGCGAAAACAGACCCGGCTCTCGTCCTCTGCGCGCACGAAATTGTCCGCAACCTGGTAAAGGCGGTCATGGCCGCCGGAGGCGGAATAGTCGTGGGCCTGGGGAGAGAGCCGCGGGCCGAAGGGGCCGGACCTGACGCGCCGAGCCTGACCTTCGACTGGACGGCTCTTGAAGCTGCCGCCGAGTGTTTGAAGCAGGGACACGGGATGTGGCCTTCCAAATTCGGGCTGCCAATTGTGGTGGCGACTTCCGAAAAGGCAGAGTCGGAGATTCCCGATAATCGCCGGGCACTGTACGAAACATTGCTGAGAAGCGGCCTGGTTCACGTCGAATCCATCATGCCGGGCTCCAGGGCGGCCGCCTTCTTGCGCCAGCGCCAAGCAGCTTTCGGCGACGTACTGGTCATCCTTGGCGGAGGCACCGGCGTCGAGCATTCAGCCAACTTGCACCTCCAGCGCAGAAAGCCTGTTGTGCCTCTTGATCTGCCACTCGGCGCCAGCCGCGATGACGGAACGGGCGGAGCGGTTCGACTTGCTAAAGAAGCGCGCAGCGAGCCGACTCGATTTTTCCGCTTCGATCCGGCGTTCGCGAACACGGAAAGCGCCGCCCTTGCGGATATCGCCACGCGCGCCGGCATTGCGGCGCCGGCTGATGTTGGGCAGCGCCTCGCAGCTCTGCTGTGCAAGCTTACACGGCCGAGCGCCTTTTTCGTGAGGCTCGTAAATCCTGCACACCCCAAGTACCCCGCAGTTGAGTCCTTTTTTCGGGAGATCGTCGATCCCGTTGTTCACGAAGCCGGATTGACCCGCATAGAGATCGGGACCGACAAGAGCGAACATGCCTTCATGAATGTCGCGATTTTCGAGAGTTTGCACTTCTCTTCGCTTGCTATCGTGGACGTTACGGGCGAGCGGCCGAATTGCTTTATCGAGCTTGGCTATGCCCTTGGCACGGCTAACCGTGTTCTCGTGACGGCAGAGGAGGGGACCAAGCTACCGTTTGACCAGGAAATGATACCGTGCCATTTCTGGAAGCCAAGTGCGACCGTTGACGACAGAAAGAAGGCGCTTGTCGAATTCTGGGAAAAGAACATTAACAGGCCACCGATTGTGAAGAGCGCATGACGAACTCACGAAGTAAGGTACGGGAAGTCTACATATCCGTCGATATAGAGGCCTCGGGCCCGGTGCCGTCTGTCTTCAGCATGCTTTCGCTTGGCGCAGTGGCTGTAGACGATCCGAAAAAAACCTTCTACGTCGAACTGAAGCCAGTGAATGATAAATTCGTTCCCGACGCGATGAAAGTGGTCGGCAAATCGCTGCAGGACTTTGCGAAGAGCGGCAGTGACGCGAAAGCCGCTATGACGGCCTTTCGCGACTGGCTTGTAAGCGTTGCGAAGGCGGCAAAACCTGTATTCGTCGGGTTCAATGCGACGTTTGACTGGGCCTTCGTTAATTACTATTTTCACCAGTACCTGGGCGAGAACCCCTTCGGATTCGGCGGCATCGACATCAAATCCTATTACATGGGCATGACGGGCTGCGCATGGGAAGATACACGTTCGAGCCGCATCGGGTCGGAGCTCAAGGGACCATCCCCGCACACCCACAACGCGCTCGATGATGCGGTCGAGCAGGCTGAAATGTTTAAGCGCATGAGAGAGAAAGCCCACCAAGCTAAGTAGGTCAACGCTGCCAATGGCCCCGGTGTTTCAGTACGGATCAAACTGCTCCGCGAGCCAAATCAACAGCAAGGATCGGCTATGCGGCGACGCCAAGTTTGTTGCCATCGCCGAGACAGTCGATGACTATCGGCTCGCTTTTAATGTGTGGAGCACGAGGCGGAAATGTGCAGCTTCCGATATTCGGCCCATTCGATGTTCGCTACCTTCATCACGACAGCGCTGGAGAATGGCTGCCCCCTTGAAGATGTGCGCGCCGCCGGGCACGTTGAGCCCAGCACAGCCAAGCGATACGACCGGAGCGCCTATAATCCGGAGAAGTCGGCGAGCTTCTTTGCGACGCACTAACTTCTAAGTGCGGTAACGTGCTGTCGCCCAGAACAAGGTTGACGGTGATTCCTCTCTCCCACCAAATACGTCTTTTCTGTAGTAGAATCCAACGATTCGGGGTGACTGCGATGAATCGCCAAGTTGCGCTCCTTCTCTTCTTCATGCTTCCGGTATCCCTAGCACACCCGCAGGAAGCTCATTTCGAGAGTCCCTGAGCAGTTGAAATGAGCCGGGTCTTCGGCTCTTCATACGAAAGCATGGTATTTGACGGCAAGGCCCTGGAGATAGTTTCCGAGGATGCTGCTCAACTTCGGTCCATAGAACATCAGTTTAGTTCTCTGCGACGCGCAGGCGTGGTGGCTTATTTTCCAGTGGAGACAAAAGGCGGAATGGCCACGGTTCGCTTTGAAACTTCCGCGGCAGGAAGTGCCTTTGCTAAATCGATTGTTAAAACCAATTCTCTTTCACGGCAACGCCTCATTGATCTCGAGCTGCAAGCTGGACAACCCTTGGCGAACACGGCGAGGGACAATTTACAGGCGGCATTGCTTCCTGCCGACCGCGGTATCGATGCCGGCAAAACTGTATTTATCATTGACAGCGCGTATTACGGACTGTTGCCCGAGACTCTGGAATTGAATGGTGGAGCGGTACTTAGCTCTTCTAACCTGGCTTCTGCTCTAGACACTTTAAGGTTTCTCCAGGAAACACACGTAAAGCCAGAGGACTTTACCGCCTTCGTTGGCTATCCTGAAAGTGATAATGACCTGAAGGCGATTTTCAATGACCAACCAACAGCGCAACTGGCTACCTGGAAAGAGCGCATCGGTGAGGTCAGAAAGCTCAGCGCGGAGTTCGGGTTTACGCTTTACGGGAGCACCGAGCTGAACAAGCTTCCCAACAAGGAGGCCGTACTTAAAGAGATAGAAAATTCAAGGGGAATACTGTGGATCACCGCTCATAGCGGTGGGTGTCGCGTGCGGCTCTCCGCGGGGGAGGCGGTGGAGATTAGTGCAAATGATGTCGCCTCTCTCCACCTCTCCAAGAAGCCTTTTGTCATTGTTCGCGCATGCAATGGCAACGAAGCAGGCTTCGCAAAGGCGTTCATTTCGGCGGGCGCCAGAGCCGTTTGGGTTAATCAAGGCAAGATCTTGGCCTCGGAGGTGAATTCTCAATTAAGGGAATTTCTGACAGCATCGAAGCAGAAAACCATTGCGCAAGCCATCGAGACAGTCAAACAGAGCAGCCCGCAAGCAGCTCACTCCTCAGGTCTTCACGTCGAACTTGTACTGCCGGAGGTTCACCATGCACCAAACAATTAGCTCGGGAAATCCTGATGCACTTCTTAAGGCTTCCGATTCAGAACTAATGGCGTTGCTAGGCTTGCAGGCTCTCCCCCTTCTTAAGAATCCTTACGAGTTATTGGCCATGGGCCGCAGTGGAGAGCTGTACGGCAATCCTGAGCAGTTGGGAGAAGGTGAGTTCGAACACAGTGCGCTCGCTCAAGTCGGAAAGGCGTTCTTACGAAAGTGGGCCGTTGAACTCCAGAAAGCGATATGCACAAAGGGCGAGCTCTATAAAAAGCTCCGCCAAAAGGGGTCCGCCCAAACAGATATCCTTGTTGCTGTTGCAGTGGGCGGGTTGGCCTCGGCCATACCCGCGCTCGCTCCCTTTTCCGGATTGCTGACCGTCGTGGGAGTCCTACTAGCAAAGACCGGCGTAGATGCATTTTGTGAAATGCTTAGCGACAAAACGAGCCCTCTCCTCAAGTAATCCCGGCCCTCGGGTGACACCTAGCGGGCACCGCAGTGACAGCCCACAACCTCTTTTATGGGTCGCAATCCGTATCCAGCAAGATGGTTTACATTCGTTAAGGATCGCCACCGACAAGGCTACCCCTTATGGACTTCTGGATCGTTGCGATAGACCACGGGCTGCAACTCGTGAGAAATGCCAATGACTCGTCTAAGACCACCGCCCAGAAAGCGCACCTCGAAACTCTACTCAGAGTGGGCATTCCCCAACGCAAAGTGCGATTTATTGCGGAAGAATCGAAGCAAGGCGAAGTAACCATTGCCTCTGCGCTGGCGAATTCTGCTGATCCGAAAATCCCGTGGACAAATATCAGTATGACCGACGCCGAGCGGGAAGCAGCGGGTATCACGGAAGCTTTGAAGCACCGGCCCGGACACCCCGATCACGATACGATGCAGACATGGATTGAGTCTCGCATTCCCGAAGACGACATCAGAGAGGATTTCTTTATCGCTCGAACCGTGCAACACGCGGGAGATGCCCAAAGCATCCTGATGTTGCTTGGGGATATGCACGTCGATGCGGTTGGCGAGAAGCTGAGGGAAATGGGTCATCGGGTTTCTACGAACCACGACTTGTTCCCCGTGAGGAGGTGGGAGTAGGAGGATTGCAAGCGACTGTCCGATAACAGAATTTATCAGACACATCAATCCGAAAGAGAAGGGCTGTTAGAGCCGTTCCAGATCTCAATCGAGAAGTTGATTCTTTGCTAGTCGGGCTACTCGCGATACCATCTGCTCAACGACGAAAGCTTGAGCTGAACAAATGATCACCCGTGATGAAATAGAAGCAAAGGGACTGGAATTCGGCATTCATGTTGCCGATGTTCAGCGGGATTATGTCTTTGGCTGGTTTCTGATCGGAGTTTATACCGCGACGACCCTCAAGAATCGACTGATTCTTAAAGGCGGCAATTGTTTCCGGAAAGCATATTTCCCCAACACGCGGTTCTCCCACGATATCGACTTCTCTACGACAGCAGGTGTGGACGAAGCGGACGTCATGGCAGAGTTCAATAAAGCCTGCCGCTTCGTCCAAGACCAAGCCGGCATTGTCTTTGACTATGAACGCAGCCAGATTCGCGTGCAAGGACAGCTCGACGAGAAACGCCGAGTCTTTGACGCTCGCGTATATTTCAAGGATTTCTATGGCAACACGGATCACATTACAATCCGGCTGAGCATTGATATCACCGAATTCGACAAGATTTATCTTCCTCCTCAATCGCGCCACATCATTCATCCATATTCAGACCGGGCGGTATGTGCTGGCGAAATACGATGCCTGAAGCTCGAAGAGATGATTGCAAACAAGCTGAAATGCCTACTACAGAGACGGCATGTCCCGGATGTGTATGACCTCGTCTATTCCACATTCATCAACCGGGAGATCGCGGTAAACCGACAGGAAGTACTGACAGCTTTTTTCCGCAAGACGATTTACGAAAGAAGCCCTGGCGTTGCTCGTCAGCTCCTTCTTGATCTCCCGCTCTTGACCCTCAAGACGGCTTGGAGCAAATACATCATTGCCCCGGTTCAAGGGCTGCTGGATTTCGATGATGCCATCCAACGATTTCAATCCATCATTAACGAATTCTTTGCACTATATCCGGCCACTGGACGGGCCGCTTTCGCGTATTTCCCTTCACACTTACGTACGCCAATCATGCGAGCCGGAGCCGAAAGTCGTCTCATACGCCTGACTTATGACGGGGTGCGGCGGGATGTGGAGCCATACTCGCTGGCATATAAGCAACGGGCCGATGGCCATCGGGAAGAATATTTATATGTCTACGACCGGACAGGCGGCCGTACTTCAGGTCCTGGTCTCAAATCATTCTTCAATTATAAGATCCAAGATCTGCAAGTTCTTGATGAGGTTTTTGAGCCTCGTCACCCTATTAACTTGGCGAAGGCTGGTGAATTTACCGGTCCCAATTATTTCAGCCAGCCTTTTGGCTCTGGTCGAGTTGGAAGAGGTCGCAGCCGGGCAACACTGCGGCACGGCTGGCGCTACACGGTTCAATGCTCCTATTGTTCACGCACATTCAAACGAATGCGTCGCGACACCGCTCTGAAGCCGCACAAAGATGGGTATGGCAATAACTGTTTCGGACGGCGTGGTGTGATTATCGACCAGCACCTAGTGTGACCAAGACCTCGCGCCTGCGCTACTGAAGAGTATTAACCGACTCTATTTAAACTCGATAATGTATTTTATCGAGTTAGGAATCAAGGCGAATTCATGGGCGGGTTTGTCAGTAGATTTATGTTGCAGTCGAGCAACGCCACTATACGGTAGTCTTAAAAAGACGTGAAATAACTGTCAGACGGAAAATGAGAGACGACTTCCTGATCCCGGTAAAGGACCTGCTTGCCAAACGTGTTGGCTTTCGATGCTCTAATCCTGCCTGCCGTAAGCCCACAAGCGGCCCGCAAGAAGATCCGACGAAGTCTGTAAACATCGGTGTAGCTGCACACATCACTGCGGCTTCCCCGGACGGTGCCCGCTATAATACGGCGCTCAGCAGCGAAGAGCGCAAGTTAGCGGAAAACGGAATATGGCTCTGCCAGGATTGCGCAAAGCTCGTGGACAACGACGAGAATCGTTACACCGTTGAGGTGCTTCAACACTGGAAGGCTGTAAGCGAGAGTGCTGCATTAAGGAGCCTGGAGAGCCGCTCGGAGTCAGAAGACAATGAGCTCCTGTTCTTGAGGCTTGAGCAGTTGATGCCGGATCTGATGGAAGAGATACGCAAGGATCTCACTGCACATCCGCTGAGGCGCCTATTCGTACCACTGAGCAAGAAGTGGGTCTACTGGGCCGGAGGGGATGAACTCGTCTATTACTATGAAGACCACCCGGAGCTAGACAACAAACTTAGAATACTTCTGAATCATGGCCTCATACGAGACATCACCAAGAATACTAACGCGAAACATTATGTGTTTACGGAAGCCTTTGTGCGGTATTTCGGAGTCTGACGACACCTCTGCTGCATACATTTGAACCGAAGCAGGAGAAAAAAGCGTGGCCAATTGGAAAATTAACTGTATGGAGGATGAATACCCCGGCCTCTGGCACACGTGGTTCAGAGAACAGATCGTCGCCGTCGGCTGGCCGCCTGACGACTATGGACTTCAAAAATCGACAAATGTACGTGCCTGGTCCGATGCACGCCGGTATCTGATTCAGATCGCTCCCGGCGACAAGGTCATAGTACAGCTAAAGAATTGGCGTGTAGGGCGCATAGGCACAGTTCTGAGTAAGCAAATAGAAGACCATGAGTGGAACCCGAGCGTTCCACCGCAAAGTGGAGATTCGGGAGAAATGGGCCGCCGCGTGCAGGTTCGCTGGGACTTGATGACCGGCCCTCTGACGCCAAGCTACGTCGTAGAGCTGCCACCTGAAGCCCACCCCAATATGCGAATCTGGCGTCTCACGCTGAGTCCGGTCCCCGACGAGGCGTTTCACGCGATGGAGCTTGCAATGAAGGAGGAGAGCAACTGGGTGAGCTTGATTCCCGGATTTGCAAGCGAACGTGCGTTGTCCGAGTACATCAGCTCCTCTCCGCATCTGCTGGAAGACGGACTGGTGCCGTATCCTTCGGAATCCGCGCGCGAACTTGTATTCCCAGACCAGTCGCGCCTCGACGTACTTCTGCTCGATCGCGATCAGAACATCGTAATCGTCGAATGTAAGCAGGGTGCCCCTTCTCTCCAGCACGTCGAACAGCTTCGCGGCTACATGCGAAATGCAGAGAAACTGCGTACGGGCCTGAAAATAGGCAAGAACATCCGTGGGATTCTCGTACACGGCGGGGCGCGCAAACTTAGCCCGGAAGTTCGCACCGAGAGCAGGCGCACCCCGCAAATCGAACTCGTGCAGTTTTCCGTGTCGGTGGGGTTTACCCCGTCGTTGTAATGGCTTTCACGCCTGATTTCGCGGGCGAAGCCGTTCTTGGATCTCGGCGTCCTGGAATGTAGTTATTCCGTGGTCGGTATTCTTCCAGAAGTATTCGGTATGTTCCGGCGCCGCGCCGTTCCATGCGTTGACTATGGTCTCGACGGTTGGATAGGACGGCGGCGTTCCTGAAAGCGTTGGATCATTGGCAGTCACCAGCAGCAGGTCGAGGTCAACTGGCGCTCCTCCTGCGATGCAACACGGCCAGTCAATTTGCAGCATCCCATCCTTACTTATCAGGGAGCCTTCGTCGGCCAGCTGCGACACATTCCCGTAACCTTCCTCACATTCGACGCGCAGCGCCCACCCTCTCAGAAGACTCTTCGGGAATTCTGCGCTTGGGGTTGCAGAACAACGTCACGCATCCCCAGGTCGCGGCGATGCGCCCGGTGTTCCGGGAGAGCTCTTCGGCTTCCCACAGACGCAGCGCCTCGGTAGTGAGATCGTCGGCCGATGTAATTGCGTGGGAGCAGCGTACGACCCTCGCGCGACCTGCCGGAGCGCTCTTGGAGAAGACCATCGTATAGGTACAACCACGTCGCTTGCCGGACTTTCGCCCATATCGAATTGGCGCTGAAACTAGTTCTGACTGACTGCAATCTAGGCGCTCCTCGCGCCACTGTTGCCGTTCTTTATCCCACAGTAGCGAGCCGATGATGAGAACTCCGGCATCCAGCCGCACAGGGTCACTCCTCTTCAGTCTCAGCAGCCTCAACAGCCGCTGCCACCAACTCAGGCACAAACGACGAGACATCCTGTATCACCACAAGTCCTTTCCGGGGAAGATAATAGTCGCGCACGGTGCGGTATTGACCGCCGAATTTTTCGTTGAACCTATTCCGCAGACTTACATTCCGGCTCAGGACGCTCGCTAGCGCCCGCCCGCCGTTGACTAGAAGCACTTTGGGATGAAATGTCGTCTTCGCGTCAGTGAACAGCCGCGCCTGAACGCGGCCCTTTTGCGCCCGCTGCAGCCAATCGTAAAGGACATCAGGCTCTGTTTGGCAAAAGGAGAGCCCGCTTAGCAACTTCACATTTGCAGATGTCTTCAGAATGTGGGGTCCGAAGTGCTTCCAGCCGGTCCAATGTGCAAATGCTGTCGCAAGCTTGATCGACTTGGCGTCAAGCAATTCGGTTTTCAAGTCAAATCCGCGAGGCAGGTCCACAACTAGTGCGGACCCGAGCCCAAGGAGCCCATCGACCTCAAGCGTTGTTTTCATCTGTCACCGGAATAACAGGCTAAGATTATGAATGATAACGTCCTTTATCATTCATGATCCAGACGGACCTGAGTGCCGCCTTGCGAATGCTTTAACCTGATCAGGCACACATTTAGCACACAGTGAGTCGGCAGGAAGTTGAGTTTTCAGTTGCTCTGAGAGGGGAGCGACTGATCGGCCGCAAGTCAGATTATCGCTTTTTCGAATTTGAGTATCCCTGGACGTCTGACACAGAGTTCGGGCAGAAAATCGAGTTGAAGGGATCGATGTCTATACTGTCTATACCAGTGCTCCCGGTCAACCAACAGAATAGTTCGTGCCTGCCACCCAGCGGCAACATCCTTTGCTGCAAACGGTTGTCTGCCATTCATGTACACTCGACGTGCAATTTAAATCCATAATTAATCGTTTTAATAGGTCGATAACGTCATGATTTCCGGTTCTGACCCACGAGTCTCGTGTCGCATTTGGCTGTGTGCCATTGTCGCGGCGCTCGGGCTGGTAGCGGTGTCCATGCACTTTCCTCTGCGCGTTCATGCACAAACGGCTCAGGCGCAAACGCCTCACCCACGACCGCGTCGGGAGGAGCTCCCGGCGGATTCAGTTGCAAAGGTGGGAACGCTTGATTCGGTTGCCACGGTCCACGTTGATGTTACGCCGGAGCACGTACTGAATACGATCTATCCCGACACCGCGACCGGCGCGTGGATGGACGACCTGAGTAAGGCGCAGGTGGACAACTTGAGCAAGCCCGAGGTGATTCAGGGCGTCAAGAACTTGGGTTGGGGTTCCATCACCATGCGCAACAACAGCGAGTTGCGCCTTTCAGCGTGGCACTGGAACGAAAACGGCACATGGAGCGATCCCGCGACGAAGAGCGGCTATTACGTCGGCAGCGCTGATTTAGGCGAACCGATCCACTACGGCTACTCGTATTCGTTGCCTCACCGCGACTTCATGACCAGCGGCGATCCACCCCTGGTTGCCGGTTTTCAAAGTTACTGGAAGAGCAATCCTTATCTAACCAGCCACTTCACGGGCGAGAGCGATTCGCTGCACCCGCAATGGGTGGTAATCGATATGGGCACCGCCCGCGCCGTCAATGCGATCCATATCCAATGGGCAAATCCGTATGCCGTGGTTTATGTGGTGCAGTACTGGGTCGGCGATAACAACGCCATGGACTGGGACATGGGTCCAAACGGCATGTGGAAAGCGTTCTCATCGGGTGCGGTGTTGAACGGCAGCGGCGGGGATGTGCGTTTTAAACTTTCGGATGACCCTGTCACGACGCGTTTCGTCCGCGTCTTGATGTCGAAGTCCTCGGGAACTTGCGATACGCACGGGGCGCAGGATATTCGAAACTGCGTCGGTTACGCGCTTCAGACGTTGTCCGCCGGTACGATCGATGCCGCCGCTAAATACACGGTTGTTTATCCAGCTAACGGCGTAGAGCCCGAACCCGGGGCACCGCCCGTTCTAGAGGGCGCTGGAGATCAGGAAGTGATCGCCGGTTCGGAGGCGGACCTGGCCGGATCGTTTTTCGCTTCTTCGATCGATCCCTGGCACCAGGCGAACAACCTGATCACTGGGGGCGGCGATCAATACAACGGCATGGACAATTTCTTTACCAGTGGATTGACCATGGGCCATCCGGCACTGGTTGCATGTGCGGCCATTTATGACACTCCCGAAGATTGCGCTAATGAGGTCTCCTACATTCACAAGCGCGGTTATCCAGTGGTCGGAATTGAAGTCGGGGAGGAGTGCGACGGCAAGCACATGACGCCGGAAGATTATGGCGCGATCTATATTCAAGTGGCGGATGCGGTCCACAAGTTAACGCCCGGCGCCAGGTTGGGCGGTCCGATTTTCGAAGGCGTCGATAAAGACATCACACTGTGGGCTGACGATGAGGGACGCACTTCCTGGCTGGAGCGATTCGTCGATTACCTGAAAGCCCACGGGCATCTCAAGGATCTTTCATTTATGTCGTTCGAACACTATCCATTCATGATCAATGGATTCACTCCACCGAATGACTGGGCGACACTTTACATGGAACCCGGAATTATGAAGCACGTGCTGCACATGTGGCGTCAGGACGGCGTCCCCGCGGAGGTGCCGCTCATTATTTCCGAGAGCGGAATCATAGCGGGGCGAAGCGGACCGGGCTACCTGGGCGTGACTGGCCGCTCTATCTGGGAGAGCGATGCGTTTGGCACATTCTTTGAGCAAGGCGGCACAGCGTTTTATCGTCCGGCAATCAATAATGGCTCCGCTGGTCACGGGGGCCTCAGCCCCGAAGACGGCGCTGATGGGGGCGGGGCCTATGGCACGCCGGCATATACGCCCTACTCTTCCGCACACATGATTAATTTCGAATGGTTGCAGCACGAGGCGGGAGCGAACAAGATTTTCCCGGCATCGGCCGACCTTAAGGACGCTGCCGGCCGGACTGTAGTTACCTCATACGTGGTCAAACGGCCGGACGGGAACTGGTCGTTGATGCTTATTAACAACGATCTGATCACGGCGCATCCCGTTCATCTCGTCATCGATGATGCCAAGCACATCAGCCATCCGTTCGTCGGATCTGTGGCGCTTGTGCAGTATTGCAACACTCCTTCTGACGATAGGAACATCACGACTGGCGCCACGCCCGATGGCATGTACACACTCCCGGCGGGGTCGATCACCGTGATTCGCGGGAAGCTGCGGTAGTTCAGCGATCTATCGTTCCCGATCCTGCCGGCGACTCCGTGAACGAGCGCTGCAACAGAGACCTGCACACGTATAACGGACAAACCGGAGGTAGCGAAGAACGACTGATCGGCCGACATCCATGTAAGTCTTCTGTCAAGGAAAAACACGGGTGCTCAGGCGCGCTCGGGAGAGCGCGCATTTTTCGGATGCAGAACCGCTCAGCTCGCATTTTGCCTCTCGGCGGTGGTTCCTGCCT
>JBAVQD010000123.1:0-2769 GCA_049693675.1 Candidatus Sulfotelmatobacter sp.
CGGAGAAGCCTTACTGGCAGGAAGAAATCCAGAAGAAGCACATCAAACCTGCTGCAGAAGCTGCAGGCTTGGGCACCGGAATCGGATGGCACACATTCCGGCACACATATCGGACTCTCCTTGACGAAACTGGAGCGCCGATGAAGGTGCAGCAGGAGCTAATGCGGCACGCCAGTATTCAGACGACCATGAACGTTTATGGGCAGGCTCTATCGAGCACAAAGCGCCAAGCAAACAGCAAGGTCGTTCAGATGGTGCTCAACCCGGCAGTCTCGGTGCAGACCAATGAAAAAGGAGCCGACGTTGCGGCTCCCTGATCATTGCAGTTTTATTATTGGGGGTTTTTGGGGGTTTCTCGGTTCGACCCAAATTCCCGTAAGCTTATGATTCCTTTGGTTGCGGGGGCCTGCAACGTCACGAACTTGCTCGTAATTCCGTTCCAAAAATCGTTGGCTGAATTCGCGGCGTGATCTGAATCTTTTGATCAGCCTTCATGATGACGGTTTCCGATAGCCGTCCCTCCGCTCCCGATGGTGGAGATTTTTACGATGTACTCCACGCCTGCTCGCAAAGCCTTATCGATCAGATTCGCTCGTCAAGAGGAACATCGCTGAATCAAGATTCCTTTTTCCCCAATTGCACAGTGCTTGCATGAGTTCAAGCCCTCGAAGGGCGAACTTGCCCATCGCGAATGGCGCAGACGCGGCGCGCATTCGATGATCGGCACGAACATCAACCGCCACACCGCCCAACGGCCATCCGAGGCATGAGCAGGTGTCGTCACGCCTACCGAGTCAATTGGTTTCGTAGGCGTCAGCGCCAGAATTCGCTGAGCTGCCCGGCGAGGGCTTTGCCTTGGTCGTAACCCGCTTGAGCGGAGGGCCGGCGCCTCGACAGATCCATCGCTTCCATGCCACCGCCGAGTACGTTTTGAGAGTTGCTATCCGGGAAGATGGTTTCGACTCTGCTGCCGCCTGCGCGTAGTTCGTCGGCCTGTGCTGCGAGATGGGTGCCCCAGTCCAACGGGTGCAATGATCTGCCGCCGAATGGTGACAGCACCAGCACCCGTGCGTACCCGGCTGCCAGATCGGCATTCACGTCGGCTCGGTAGCCGCCGTTGATGTATCGCCTGTCGCCGATGCTGTACGGAGGGACACCGAAGCCGTTGGAAGTGCTGGCGGCAACGGCGTCCACCAAGTCGACGCCGCTATGGCGGTCGAACACCACCGGCTCGCCGGTATGGGCATCGACCGCCGGTATGAGCAGCCGCTGTTGCGGCCAGAGCTGACTGGGCAGCCGAGCGGCGATGGTAGCGCGCCACTGCGCCTGCGCAGAGCTGTGCGCCGCCGCGTCCGTCTCGAGGGCCGCTGCTCCTATTCTGCGGCGCATGTCGGCCGCATCCTCAGAGGCGCCGATGATTGTGCTTATTATTTCCAAATGGTTCGCCGCTGGTCCAATTGGAACAGGTCCACCGTCGGCTCTGATCGGACCTGTCCGTTGCTGGGGCGCAGTGGACAGGATGTCGGCAAGCAGTTGGGTCGGGGTCGCGCTGGTTATCTGGGCCGCGGCCGTCAATCCGGCCGACGTCCCGATGATCAGATCAGCCTCGGTCACATCCAACCCGGCTTCGAATAGACCGGCAATGACGCCAATCAGCCACGCATTGCCTGTCGCTCCGCCACTACCGAGGACCAACGCGCGCTCGCCCTTGACAGGCACATTGCCAACCGCAAGGTCCGTGATGCGCTTATGCGCAGCGGTCAAGTGAAATCCATACTTGTTGATGTCGTCTAAGCAAACACTCACATCAACGCCTTGATAGGGCTCGTCGTGGTGCAGCTCTATCGTCTTGAAGGGGGTCCAAGGACCATATTGCAGAGGCAGATTCGTCCCCTGCTCATCGAGCGTAAAGCCGAACACGCGGTCCTGGCCTCTTAAAACATGCACTTTCGCCATGGGTAATTCTCACTTCGCTTTCTCAGAAAGCAATTGGGACACAAGATGCCATCGGGCCTGCACCTTTCGTGGGGCGCAGCAGCCGACGAACCGCTCGGAAGAGCGATATATTCCAGCTAGATCGTTGGCGTCACCAACGATCTGCTATAAAAGTAGCATGACTATCCGGTGTCGCCAATAGAAAATCGTTGGTATCACCAATCTTTTTCGAGGCGCGATGGACATTACTAAACATGCGGGCCAAGCACCTCTATGGCGCAATCTGGCGTCTCGGCTGCTGAATCAGACGGCCATTCTGGTCGGCAGAGTCGTGAACGAAGCTCTCGCTGTGGAGGGGACTCATCGCTACCAGCTCGCCGTGCTTGCAACGCTCGATGCGTTTGGGGCCGTCTCGCAGGCCGAGCTCTGTCGGCGTACGAACATCGACCGCAGCGATATGAATGCGGTGGTCAATGCGCTCGAGGAAGAAGGTATTGTCACGCGCGTTTCAGATCCCGAAGACCGCCGTCAGAATATTGTTGAGATGACAGAAACGGGCGAAGCTCGCTTCAAGCGCCTGAAGGCTGGCCTCACGGAGGCGGAGAACCGTGCGTTGGCGCCATTGGCTCCAGCAGACAGGCGAGAGTTGCTACGTTTGCTTCGGATACTGCACAACTATCACGCGGTTCTGCCGCCTTCCGCAGAAAGCGGTGGCTGAAGCTCGCGATTGCCCGTGATCGTTTCCTAGGGGTTGCGGATCGGGGTTGTCCTATTTTGTTTCTTTTATATTATTAAGGACATGCATACGTTCCTGATCATCGTCCCCGAAGGGGG
>JBAVQD010000124.1:0-4961 GCA_049693675.1 Candidatus Sulfotelmatobacter sp.
ACATCCAGTCCGATGTAATACATATGTCCCTGAGGAGCCTCCGTGGTTGTTCTCTGAATCAGCGCCACCGCTGAGTTCAGCTTTTGTACACCACGTGCTCCTCTTGGACTTAGCATTCAAACAGTCAGATCGAACTCGCCAAACCGGGCGACCTTGGCTGACGGTAGGATGCGCGTCATCACCTTGACCCCATCCTCATTCTTAGAGTGAATCACCACGATCCCCGTGAAGCCGATCTTCTTCAGGTGGGCTGCTACCTCTTTCCCGGTGCCTTTCACGATGCTGTTATCCGCCGCGTGCATCCAGTCAAGATCATGATCGAGGAACACGACTCGGTAGGAGTTGGCATTGAGGGCCGTGATGGCAGCGGCGGCTGTTTTGGCGTAGGTAGCGCGGGGAAGCCGCTCCTTGAACCAAGCGATGCGCTCGTCAGTGTCCTCCAAAATGAGGACGTCCCAATCAGGTGAGAGAGTGAAAGTCATTGCGCCACGTGGGGCCAAGGAACCCATTCACCCTCTACCCTTGCCCGCTCGTACCGCCAACCAAATCGGTCACGAACTGAAACTTTGTTCTCAGGGTCTCAAGGTCCTCTTCGTTCAGTTTGAACCATTCGCCCGAAGTATCGTTCACCTTGCAAGACTTCGTGCGGAAGAGGCCGCGTAGCTGTTCGGCCAACTCCCTGTCTTCGTCGGTTTCGCACCACAGAATTACATCGAGTTTGAACGGATACACGTGACTTCCGATGCCATTACGCAGTGAGGCACCATATCCAAACTTGTAGTATCCAAGAGTCGAAGAACCCACCAAGTAAGCACCGCAACAATTAGCCAAGTGCCGCACCTGATCACGTAGCGTTGGTGCGCCGTTCTTGAACCGCTCCGCTCGTGCCTGAACAGCACCCTTTATGTATCCGAGGTGTTCAGCAGCCGCTATTCTGAAAAAGGATTCGTTGTTCATGAGGGACATCTCCTGCTTAAAAGGCTAGGCTGCCAAGGCAAAATCACGCCACAGAGCATTCGAGCCGAATCTGTTCACGTAGACCAAGTTCCACCACACGCTCAACTCGAAATCTTTGATCCTCGTAATCGACAAGCGTGCCCATTTTCAGGTCGGGCATATAGTTGAATGTCACCTCTGCCTTGCGCCCGAGGCGAGACACTCTTGCCCAGACCTCGCGGTCGTCCACCTTTATCCGCTTCGACATGGACCCTATCGACACCATGCCGTCTGTCCGTTTGATGTCACTGAGTCTTCTGAGGGGCATATCACTGTCCTTAGCGTAATCTTCACACGGATTTCGGCTGCCCAGCAACACGGATAGGAAACGTTGGTAACGTGCGAAGCGTGAATCCACTATGGCTCTATTTGAATTGCTGCTAAAGCAGCCCACATTACTCACGGGACGGCCACACGCCCGTGTGGTTTGCTTCTCCGGCAGGCCTGCGCTATGGTACGGCTACCTGTCCCGCTACCTAAAGTGGCCGAAAAGAGGGGTCAGAAAGCTCAGTCTCACTGGGATTCTGAAAATCGGGGTCATTCTGAGGTCTTTGATAGGTGGCGATTTAGCCAGTGTTGATGGGAAAACTAGATTTCTGGCGGAGAGGGAGGGATTCTCCGCACGCCCCATAAACAAAGGCCAATTCTCTTATTCTTCTATAGGTTCCAGTCGAGCAATGTGATTTTGCCATCAGTACTGGCATATTCAAAGCACCACATTCTAGCAAAAATGGTAGCCCGATGGTAGCCAGTTCAGGAGCATCACCATTGAATTGACGAGGTCTGGTGCAACAGAGCACAGAAGCGAAACATCGCAGTGGACAATTATGCTTATCCTCGCACGGCACAGTCACAACCTCTCATCCGAACGCCGACGGACTAAAAACCTCACAGACTTCGACTTCGAATCATCCCCTGCCGGAGAATTGCTGGACGTGGATCTAAAGTGCGTACCTAACGTGTAACCGGGCGCTGTTGATTCGCACCGGTACACTGGCACTGGGTTCGAGAGACCGCGACCTCGCCGGTGGAGACATTAACATATACGTGCTCAATCTGACGGGTTGCGGAAATGGGCGGAATACGCCTGTTAGTCCCAAACTCTGTGTACGGAAACTTCGCAAGTCCCGGAACGGCCTCATTACCCCACCGTAATTGGTTGACGATCGCAGCGAGCTAAATGTTCAGTTGATTGCAATCACTGCCAACAATTAGTTGTCGTGTTTCGAAATCCGACCACTGGCGCGTCGCGACTGTCTTCGCGCTAGATGTCGTGACAGATTCCGTAGTTAATCATTCATCCTCACGAGCGTAGCCCGACAATGATTAAGGGTCGATGGTTCTGCACTCTTTGTGCACTTTCCCTCTAACTGACTTTAAGTCTTGTTCGGAATTCGTAACATTGATCGACACCTGAACTCTCCGGCCACTCCTGCTGGGAAGTAACGAGACTGCCCCTCTAAGCACTAGAAAGGTTAGCGTCCGAAGTGCACCGTCTTGCTAAGTGTCCACGAATCGGTTAAGTGGACAGTTCGGCAGGAGTGGAGCCGATGTTCCAGGGCAGCAACTCCTCGATGCGGTTGATGGGATGATCGGCGATGCGGGTGAGCACCTCGCGCAGATAGGCTTCGGGATCGAGGCCGTTCAGTTTCGCAGAACCGATCAGGCTGTAGATCACCGCCGCACGTTCCCCGCCGGCATCCGATCCCGCAAACAAGTAGTTCTTCCGGCCCAGGGCCACGCCGCGCAAAGAGCGTTCGGCGGCGTTGTTGTCGATCTCGATGTGGCCATCTTCTATATAGCGCAGCAGTGCATCCCAGCGCACCAGTGCGTAGCGAATCGCCACTGTGGTCTCCGACTTGCGCGAGAGCTTCGATAACGTCGCTTCGAACCACTGTCGCAGAGAGTCGAGCAGCGGTTTCGACTGCGCCTGGCGCACGGCACGACGTTCGTCCGGCGGCTTACCGCGAATCGTTTCTTCGATCCCGTACAGTGCCCCGATCCGCTGCAGCGCTTCCCGCGCCACCGGGGAAGCGTGCGCTTGTTCCAGATCGTAGAACTTGCGCCGCACATGCGCCCAGCACGCGGCTTGCTCGATGCGGCCATTTTCGTAGAGCTGATTGAAGCCCGCGTAGGCATCAGCTTGCAGCGTGCCGCGAAACTTCTCCAGATGTCGCTCGGGATGTTCGCCCTTGCGGTCGGGTGAGTAGGCGAACCAAACCGCCGGCGCAGCATCGTCACCTGCAGGGCGATCATCGCGAACGTAGGTCCACAAGCGCCCGGTCTTGGTTCTGCCGTTTCCCGGAGCCAGGACCGGCACCGGCGTGTCGTCGGCGTGCAACTTACTCGCGGCCGTCACGTACCGGCGCAGCGCTTCCACCAGCGGCTCCAGCAACTGTGCGCTTCCGCCCACCCAATCCGCCAGCGTTGAGCGTTCCAGTTCCACATCCTGACGCGCATAGATCTCGCTTTGCCGATAGAGCGGAAGATGATCGCAGTACTTACTAACCAGAACGTGCGCCAGCAGCCCCGGTCCGGCCATGCCGCCCGCAATCGGCCGGCTCGGCGCTTCCGCCTGCACGATGCAGTCGCACTTCGTGCAGCTCAGCTTGGTGCGCACGTGACGAATCACCACGAAGCTGGCGGGCACGTACTCCAGCATCTCCGAGACATCCTCGCCCAACTTGCGCAACTCGCCCTGACATTCCGGGCATACCGTTTCCTTCGGATCGTGCTTGCGCGTCTGTCGCGGGAGATGATCGGGCAGTGCGCGGCGCGTGGGTTTCGCTGCCCTAGGAGTCGCAGAGGCGGTGACGGGAACCAGTTCTGGCGCAGGGGGCTCTTGCTCGCTGCGATTCGATTCCAGTTCCTCCAGCCGCAGCTCCAACTGCTCGATCTGCCGTTCCAGCTTTTCCGACTTACGCCCGAACTGCATCCGGTGCAGTTTGGCCAGCAGCAGCTTCAGATGCTCGATCTCGCGCTCCCGCGACTGTAACTGCTCCTGCGTGGCTGTTAGGGTGCTTTCGGTGGAGACTAACTGCTCGTGTTGCGCCAGGATCAGCGCTCGCAGCGCATCCGCGGGAAGGGCTTTCAGATCGGGAAGCGCCACCACTGACATGCGCGGAGTATCGCATGAACGCGCGCGTTTTCATCCCCGTGCGCACAAAAAAAGTTGTGCAAAGAATCTCGCAGGTTACACCGACAGCTGCGGCTCCCACGTCCGCTCCGGCCGCCGCCAATCGATGCCCTCCAGCAGCATCGATAACTGGGCTCGCGTCAGCGCCACCGTGCCGCTCGTGGCTTGCGGCCACACGAAGCGTCCGCGCTCCAGCCGCTTGGCGAACAGACACAACCCGTCGCCGTCGTACCACAGAACCTTGATCAGGTCGCCTCTCCGCCCGCGAAACACAAACACGTGCCCGGAGAACGGTTTCTGCTCCAGCTTGCTCTCGACCAGCGCGCTTAGCCCGGTGAAGCCGCGACGCAAGTCCGTCACCCCGGCTGCGATCCAAACTCGCGTGTTCGTTGGCGGCCCGATCATCCCCGCAGGCACTCCAGCAACACGCGCACCAACGCCGCATCGGCACTGCCTTCGATTCGCACCTGCGCCTGCCGCAGTTCGATGTGAATCGTACCCGGCTGTGGTTTCGGGAAGTCGCCGGACCCACGCACCGGCAGAGGCGCCGGCAAACTCTCGCTCACGCGAACCGGAAGCAACTTCATTGCCGGCTTGCGATCCCCAAGTCTTCCTGCCAGGTAGAGCCGACGCCAGCCAAATACCTGGTTCGCGTTGATGCCTTGCGCCCGCGCCACTCGCGCGACCGACGCGCCTTCCACCAACGTCTCTTCGACAATCCGCCGCTTCTCCGCGATACTGCGCCGCTGCCGCGGGGCCGCTCCCAACAACTCACTCTTATTCGTGATCCCATCTGTAACTTGCCGGGAAGTGTCCATCTCCGCTCCAA
>JBAVQD010000125.1:0-16236 GCA_049693675.1 Candidatus Sulfotelmatobacter sp.
CCGGCACCGGCGACGTAGTTCACGCCGTCAAACACATCCGCCAGATCGTCCAGGAAATGCGCATCCTCACCGTCCTCGGCGAAGAAGAGCTCTACGCCAAAGCCAAAGAACACGGCGCGCCCTACGAGCTCATCAAGATGGTGGCGAAAACAGGGAAGCTGCCGGTGCCAAATTTTTCCGCCGGAGGCATCGCCACCCCCGCCGACGCCAGCCTGGTCATGCAACTCGGTGCCGAAGCCGTCTTCGTAGGCTCTGGCATCTTCATGAAAGACTCGACCACCTTCGCCGACCCCGAAGAAGCCGCCAAGCGCGCGAGAGCCATCGTCCAAGCCGCCACCCACTATCAAGACCCTAAAGTATTACTCGAAGTCAGCGAAGACCTGACGGGCGCAATGAAAGGCCTGGCTATTGCTGGAATGGATGAGGCCCAGATGTTGCAGACGCGGGGATGGTGAGGTTCGTGTGGATCGGGGGCGCTGAGGGTCAGAGGCTTGTTCGTGGTACCGTATCGCAATGGCTAACGTGAAAGCAGGCAAGGCAGACACCGAATTGGAGGCGATCGGGACCATCCTTCGTGCCCTCGATGGACTAGAAGGAGAGTCCATTCAGCGTGTTCTAGATTACGTTTTTGGGCGCTTAAGCATCGGCCAAGCAAGAGCAATCTCGCCTTCGCCGACTACAGCGATAAGTGCCGGCACCTCGGTGTCGAACGACCTCCGCCACCCTCGCACCCAGCTCAGCGTTCGAGATTTAAAGGAAGAGAAAGAGCCAGACTCCTCGAATCAAATGGCTGCGATAGTGGCTTACTACCTTTCCGAAATTGCGCCTGAGACAGAAAGAAAGCCAGCCATTAACGCCGCTGACCTGGAGAAATACTTTAAACAGGCTGGCTTTAAGCTTCCCCAGAAGATTTCTTATACACTCCCAAATGCTGCAGCGGCGGGATACTTTGACGCGACGGGCAATGGTCTTTATCAACTGAACCCCGTCGGATACAACCTCGTAGTCCACGGCCTACCTCGCGGCCACGGAGAGTCGACGCCAGTTCGAAAACGATCAGGGACAAAGCGAAAATCTGGCCGAGGATAGGATAACGCTCCCTCGGCTAGGCGATGACTGATGCTCTTTCAGCGCTGGATCGGATTTCCAAGGACGTCGCGAGACTCGCGACCGCAGTCGGCACTGCTCGAACCAAATCTGTTCAACCGTCCGTCGCTCAGCCCGTCGCGCGCGCGATGGCGAGGACATACTTCGAGTCAGTACGACCCGAATTGTCGGCAGTGCAAACTCGCCCCGGCCTTGTCGAAGAGATAGATTTTGTTTTGCAGAGCCTGCTCCAACTTGCATCGGCGCAGCGCGAGAAAGAAGCCTACCTTGGCCAAATCAGAGAGATACGGCCCTACCTTCTAGAAGCGACTATAGACGTAATGAAGGCGCGGGGGACCCCGCGCCTTGTCCTTTCACAGACAGAGCGAGGAATTCTAGATACGCTGACGAAGATGCTCCCAGTGACAGGCGCGTCATACGAGCAGGCGCTTCTGGATATCGCCAAAGGTCAGCGAGTGTCTTGGCGCGGTTGCGCAACAGAACTCCGCGAAGTGCTTCGGGAAGCGATTGACCATCTCGCCCCCGATGACAAAGTTTTGGGGTCGCCAGGCTTTCAACTCGAAGAAGGCCGAACGCAGCCTACCCAAAAACAGAAGGTACGATTCATTCTCCGTGCACGAAAGAGCAATAGCACTTCGGTCGCTGTTGCAGAGGGGTCTTTGAACACTGTCGACGAGAGTATCGCGACACTGGCTCGATCAACTTATACCCGGGGCTCCGCATCAACCCACGCTACCACCGACGCCTCGGAGATACGTAAGCTGAAACGGTATGTCGACGCCCTTCTCGCGGAGCTACTTGAGATTCCGTAAATGGACGCGTGATGCTCTCACCCCTGTCTGTTCCCACGCCTCGCAAGACCAGTAGGATATGTCGCCCTGTCTTGGAAGCTCCAAAGGCTGGCTCGGAGTCTGGCCCGCGAGCCTGTGATAAGCTTCTTACGGCAAAATTTGACGGCGGGTGTGTAGGTTCGAGGTTCGAGGTTGTCCCAGATTGTGAGGCAGGAGTGGCGGACCAGCGGCCTTGTTCTTGCGGCGGATCGAACGAGAATTGCGCTCTCTGCTTCGGTCGCGGTTTCATCGAGCTCCGTGCCATCGGCCTTGCGAGCAAACGCGTAATTCCTACGCCACGGCAGCACGGAGGGCGCGCTAAGGGACGCGGTTTCAGCCTTCCTTCTTTTCTTCAAGCTAGAGCCTACGCGCCACCGCCAGCATTAAGTCGACCTGCGGCAAAGTGTCCGCACTGCAAGGCTCTAGTTCGGCTAGATCGGTTGAGCAAGCATCTAGCGCAGCGGTGTCCCCAAAGGCCTAACAAATCGATCCTTCCTCGATCTCCTGGGGCAGCAACTGGCGCCTCCTTCAGCCTTCGAGTGGCGGCTGCGAAAATTTCGGCGACGAAGAGGCGCACCGAAGTCAGACCTTTAGGGCGAGTAAGAGAAACACAGGCGAAAAATAAAGAAAAAAACAAGGCCGACCGACATTTCGGAAACGGTGCCTTCCTAGAATCTCTCCGTGACAAAGGGGAATGCGATATCGAACGCCCATCATGGTGGGATAACCTCGACGCTACGAAAAACCGGGGTTACCCGGCGCGGGAAGAGGGACGCTATGGCTCATACCCCTCACATGATGGATTTGACGACGAGTCCAAGCCCTAGGCGGGTGGCCCACCCTTCGCGCCTTTCGAAGGGTGGGATTTCCCAAATGCTCCGAGCCCTTAGGATTTTGTCCCGCCCTGCGCATCACCAATAAACAAACAGAGCGCTATACCACGAAATTTTCACGATGGCTCCGGGATTCGGGGCAATTGTTTATTAGGGTTTCTTTCCTGGCCAGAGTGAGCGAGACTCGTCAAGAAGGAAAAACCATCCACTATGACAAACCGACGCACGCTCACTCTCCTAATTGTTATCGCACACTGGATCGTCGCAGTCGGGCACCTGTTCCTCGCGGCAAAGGTTCTGCCCGCCCCGAACAACCACGTTAGTTGGCTGGCCATTGCTCTGATAACGCTCGGGCATTTAGTGGTCTCCGCTGCGGTGTGGTGGCTCAGCGATAAATTCGCTGGTCTCGTGTCGCTGATTTTCTTTTTGCTTGCTTTGAGTGCCGATCTTTATGAGCACTTCCTGCATGCATCCGCCAACAATGTTTTCACCGTGGCATCCGGCGATTGGACTGCCCGGTTCAACGCAAGTGTCTTCGTCCTTCTCGCACTCGAGATAGTAGGATGCCTGCTTGGAGTGCTGTTGCTCATCCGCCGGGCAAGGTACAGCAGTCAAACCAAAGTCGCCGGGTGAGGCAGGCAATTACTTGGCGGTAGATCTTGCACAAAGTCCGTAACGCAGCTAGTTTGTGACGCGAGCGAGAACTTCTCCGTCTGGTTGCCAGGTGCTGGGGATATAGCAATTCGGGATGGCGGTGCGCGCCAGTTAAAGGTTTGGCGCTCAGCAGGTGTGATTACCATGCGGGGACCGGATCATTGGTAACTTTCCCGCTCTGCCTCGCCTACGTAGAATCCCATCCAGCACATGCTCGAATCCCTGCAATCAACTCTCGACCAACTCGGTCTCGACCTCAGCCTCGACAAGCCCTGGCAGCCGGTCTCTCGCCCCGCGCTCGTGGGTTGGCTCATCTTCTACATCGGATTCCTCCTCTACGCCTTGCACGCTAACGGAGGAATGCTCTTCATCGATCTCGCCAATCTGGTCGTCCACGAAGGCGGTCACAATCTTTTTCGCTGGTTCGGCCCCACGCTCGAACTCTGGGGAGGAACGATTCTCCAGTGGCTCGTTCCGTTCCTCCTCGCGGCCTACTTTTTTACTCACCGTCAGACCACCGGCTTCGTTTTCTCTCTGTTCTTTTTCTTCGAGAACTGGCTCTACACCGCAACCTACATGGCCGACGCGCGCGCCCAGGTATTGCCTCTGGTCACCACCGGAGACCCGGAATTTGCCGAGCACGATTTCTTTCGCATCTTCAGCGATCTCGGCGTTCTCAACTACGACACAAAAATCGCCGCCGTAGTTCGCCTGCTCGGCTGGTGTGGGATGATCTCCGTCGTGATCTGGCTTGCCCTTCGTCCCACAGGCAAGGCGAGGCAGTCGGCAGAAGACAGAACATTGGACGAAAGGTTCATCGACTATTTACGAAAATAATTTCACCGTGCCTTCTCAGCCGCATCCTCCACGCGCGTCTGATCCGTAATCCAGTTCACCTCCCACGTCTCGCCGCCATCGTCTGAAAACGATTGTTCAAAATGCGGAGTGCCGGTAGTCATGTTCGTCCACACAAATCGGATCAAGATGGTTCTTCCGTTAATCGTATCTTGGGCGAAAAACTCACCGCGACCATCCTTGAATTCGCCCACTTGCGGCGGGTCCATCACGCCAGTCTTGCTATTCGCCCAATAGAGCCTCCACTGGTGAGACTGCGGATTGTACGTCCGCAGAGTCAGACCCTCAATGTGTCCGGCTGTGGGACCATCCACCTCGATCGTATCCAGTTGCGCGCGGCCATCCCAAATCTTGTAGCAGACCCCGGTGCCTTCCAGGTCCACCCACTCCGTGGAACCCGTCAAGGGACGCAACCGCCGCTTCAGATGATATTTCCACGAGCCGATCAGCGGATCGAAATCATGCTGCCCATGATCCCGCTCGGCAGATGTTTGTGGAACATTCGTTTTCGACGCTTCGGAATTCTGCTGAGCAAATCCCGACAGCGGTAAAGTGGCAATCAGACCGCATACGACAAGACAAACCCGGACGCGCATGGTATTCATCAATACCCTCCGTTCATTCGACTCACGCGCGAGAAAAATGTTAGTTGATCGTCGACAATCAAATAAGGCAACGACGACAGGAATTGCGACTAGCCCCGGCGGGGCCTCGTTAGCCTTTCCCCTCATACGCCCGCTTCAATCCCTCCACGTCAATCTTGATCATCTTCATCATGGCCTTCATCACTCTCTGCGATTTCTGCGGATGCTTGTCCCCCATCAACTCTCCCAGAGCCTTCGGAATGATCTGCCACGATATTCCAAATTTGTCCGTGAGCCAGCCGCACTGCATCGCTTTCCCGCCCGCCAAAAGCTTCTCCCACAAGTCATCGACTTCTTGCTGCGTTTCGCAATTCACAAAAAACGAAATCGCCGGCGTGAACTTAAAGTGTGGACCGCCGTTGAGCGCCATGAATTCCTGCCCCTCAAGCTGAAATTTCGCCGTCAACACCGATCCCTTCGGACCGGGTCCAGCGTCTCCACACCGCGTGATTTGCCCAACCTTCGAGTTCTTGAAAATCGAGGTGTAAAAATTCATCGCCTCTTCCGCATTGCCGTCGAACCACAAAAATGGGGTGATCTTTTGCATAACCGTTCCCTCGCTGTATTTTTCTTACGCGCTCAACTTCTCGCGCCCCAACAAAGGCAGGAAGTTTTCCAGCCGGTCGTAGCTCATCGCCATTCCAGTCTGCATCGGCGACTTCAGCACCGCATCGCGCGTCTCGCGTGAGTTATACAGAATCGTCTGCGTCAGCGTAGTCTTGCCGTCCCGCTCGCTCAACACGATCGTGTCCACCGCCTCTCCCGGATACCACGCCTCGTCGAATACTTCAGTGGCCACAATCCGCTCCGGCGCCACCACCTCGCGATAGACTCCGCCCATCCCCATCTCGCGCCCGTCGCTGTCGTTTCTCCAGACGTAGCGATATCTGCCGCCGGTCCGCAAGTCGACCTCGCACACCGGCATCGACCAGCCGTCCGGCCCCAGCAACCACTTCTTCAGCAGTTCCGGTCGGGTGTAGGCGTCAAACACCAGTTCGCGCGGCGCATCGAACACTCGTGTCACCACAATCTCGCGATCTCCATGCGCTTTAATATTGAAGGTTCCACTGTTCTTCATCTCCGTCTCCTTTACCGCCGATTTCTTGACATACGTTTTCTTCTTCCCGGGTTCACTGCACTTTTACTGGTCCTC
This sequence comes from Candidatus Sulfotelmatobacter sp., assembly GCA_049693675.1. Classification (GTDB taxonomy): domain Bacteria; phylum Acidobacteriota; class Terriglobia; order Terriglobales; family Acidobacteriaceae; genus Sulfotelmatobacter. Next base: position 6,077 of record JBAVQD010000125.1, read on the forward strand.
GCCGCGCCAGTCTGCAAGTCAAGCAGAAGCGCATCCAGCCGCTGGAACTGCGCCTCCCAGAACTGCCGGTAGCGCTCCAGCCATTGTGTGGCTTCCCGCGACCTGCGGAACCTTGTTGGCAATCGCCCAACTCGCGCTGGTGTCCGGGCGCCCGTCTTCGTATGGAACCGAAGAACTCTGACTACTAAGAGAGAGGCTGTGTTCATGGTAGAAATAGATTGATTCATAAATTCGCAATCCTGCCTGCTGATTTTTACAAAAACCATCAGATGCGCAATCCGGCGTGCAGGATGGTGGATTTATCTCGCGGCTTCTCTGGAATTAGCTCTCGCCTTTTCCAAAAAGCCGGTCACTAATTAAGATTGAGTATGAAAATCGGAGTGCTCGCTCTGCAAGGCGATTTCGACGCCCACCGCCGCCGCCTCGAACAACTCGGCGCCGAAGTGGTGCTCGTCAAAAGGCCCGAGCAGCTCGACACGATCGATGGCCTGGTCATCCCCGGAGGCGAGTCCGGCACGTTCCTGAAATTGCTGGGAGAAAAAGGTTTCGAAAAACTGAAGCAGTTCGTGCGCCTCAAGCCCACCTTCGGCACCTGCGCCGGAGCAATCCTGCTCGCCACCGAAGTCGAAAATCCAAAACAGTCAGGCCTTGGCGCACTCGATATCACCATCCGCCGCAACGCCTACGGCCGCCAGCTCGACAGCTCCATCCGCGAAGGCAAACTCCTGCACGCCGCCGGAGACAATAAAGACGAAGGCAGTAAAGACAGAAACAAGAAAAGGGAAGACTCCCCTTTGGAAATGGTCTTCATCCGCGCTCCAAAAATCGAACGCGTCGGCCCCAACGTGAAAGTCCTCGCCACCGAAGGTTCAGACCCGGTCGCCGTCCGGCAGGGAAGAGTCATGGCCGCCACGTTCCATCCCGAACTCTCCGACGATCCCCGCGTCCACCAGGCATTCCTTGACCTATGCAAGGCAGGCGCTCCGCCCCGTCGCCCCTGACGTTGGTTCGGACTTCGATTTTAATCGCGGCTCCCCGAGACCGCTGCGCATAGCGGCTTCCAGCGCTATAATGGCAATCGCTTCAGACGAACCGCTTTGAGTGACGTGGGAGTTTTTCTTTTGCCAGAGAAGAGAATTCGATTCGGCGATTTCCAGTTAGATTATGGCAGTTACCAACTCTGCTGCCACGGCATCCCCGTCCGACTCGAGGGCCTGCCCTTACAACTCCTCATGTTTCTCGTCGAACACCGGGGACAACTGGTTACCCGCGACCAAATCGCCAGCGAGCTATGGAGCAGCAAAGATGTGTTCGTCGATGTCGAACAGGGAATCAATACCGCGATTCGCAAGATCCGCCGCGCTCTATGCGACGATGCCGATGAACCGCACTATCTTCAGACCGTCGTCGGCCGCGGCTACCGTTTCGTTACTCCTACACCCGAGGACGACCTCCACAACCCCGCGCCAGCCGCGGAATTTCTCTTCTCCCCCGAAGACGTGGGCCGCGCCATCATGAGCGCCGCCGGCCTGGATCCAGAAAATCCCCGGCGACCGTCGAAGTCTCCAGCCGCAGATGGGATCAAGTCCGAATCTTGATTCCGCATCTCCCGCTTGTAATCGTCGACAGAGCCGACGGCAGCTCCCCCGCTACCGTCGGCTCATGACTTTGCTGGGAGGCGCTACAGTTCACTAAGTGTCCCCCTGCACGCTCCCAACGCATGTCATAGTGCGCGAGATCGCTTTGCGACGCAATGGAGAGCGTCTGAAGTTCATCTGAATTCATCTGAAGAAGTTATCTGCAACCAACCATGCGGGACGAACCATGTGGGACGAACCATGTGGGACACACAATGTGCCACACACATTGCGGGACGGACACTCCCTTCGGCAAGCTCAGGGCAGGCTCTGTCCGTCGCCTTTGACCTTGTTTCTAGACTTCCTCCCTTCACCCTCCGTAAAGATTCGGCGCATAAGGATTCGCCGGACCCTGCCGTCCCGTAAAGTAAATGCGGCTCTGTCCCGACATGCAATACACCAGCCCCTTCGCCACCGTCGCCGTCACTTTTCCCAGCGAGCGCACGTTCACTCCGTTTCCCCCGCTGTCCGCCGGAGCTCCGCTCGATTCCGCAATCTCCAGATCCACCTGGTTCGTCCCCGCAATCGCCGTCGCCGTCGACACCACCCCAATGTGAAACGCCTGCGATCCGGTTTTCGGATCGTACTTTCCGTCATCGCCTTTTTGCGCCGTAATATTCGGATCGTCGTTCTTCACATCTTCAAAGAACACCGCCGCATCGTCCGCCTGAATCTCGCCCGCCGCTTTTCTCTGCTGCTTCGGATACATCCCCCAAATCGTTCTCGGCTTAAATCCCGTCGCCCCATTCGGATTCGGCGTCGTCACATCCGGACGCCCAATCCCCCAATAGTTCGCCACAAACCCACCGCAATCGATTCCCAGATTGCTGTCCACATAATTTTTCAGCGTCGCTTCATCCACCAGCCCGCACACCGACGCCAAATAAATCGCGTTCTGAATCTCATCCGGCGCACCCTTGCCGTTGTAAACCCGCCACAACGATGTGCTCACATACTTGTCTCCCTTCACCTCAAACACCGCCGGCAACGCCCGTCCCGCCGGCACTCCCGCAACCTTCGGCAGCGCACCCAATAGTTTCGCGTAAGCCCCCGCCGCCCGGCTGGCCTGCGTTCCCAAGCCGCTCTGCAGGTAGTTGCGCACCTGCACCACCGTAAACGTGTCATTCACCCAGCACCACAGCTGCAGGTAAGTCCGCACATAATCTTCCGCCGTCATGCGTCCCCCTCGTTCTCAAACGTAAGAGATTCTCGCCATTCCCGAATTCGTGTCAATAGCGGCGTTCAGATAAAGCGGACAATCCTCTAACCCGGCAAAATTTGAAACGATCCACCGCCCCGATTCACTATAATGGCAACCGCTCTCAAGACGGCCTTGTCGGATCGAATCTGAACGCTGAATCTCAACCCTAAAGAGGATCGCATGTTACGAATGCTCGCCATAGGAATGAAAGGTCCGGATGTCGCAGTCTTGCAATCAAAGCTGAATGCGGCCTCGCCCTCGGCCATGGCCCCATTGTCCATCGACGGAATTTTCTGGTCGAGAACTCAGGCCCGCGTGAAAGAGTTTCAGCACGCCAATCAATTCAAGACCGATGGCATCGCCGGGCCAATCACCTGGGGAAAACTTCTCGAGGACCCGCCGGATCCGAGTGATTCCGCCCTCTCGTGCGATCCCTCCTGCGACAACAGCAATTCCATTCACCTCGCCTCACTCAGCGAAGTTGCTCTGCCCGCCGCGTCGGCGGCCTCAGGAACCGCTGCCGCCTCCGGATCGAGCGCACCCAACCTTCTCGGCTTTAGTCTCCCAAAGCTGCCGAGCTTGCCAAAAATCCCCAGCCTGCCTCGGCTCAGACCCTACGCCGGCAGTCCCGAAGAGGCGATCGGAAAATCGATTTACGGCGCCAGCATCGACAGTTCCACCGTCTATCTCTCCGACAAAACGGGACTCAACAACAGAGCCTTTACGCTTGCCATGCCCGGTACCGTGCTCACTGCAGCGCAGCAAATTATGAACGTGGGCCCACCCTCACCTGGACGCCTCTATCACGATACGATCGTGCACGAACTGGCTCACGTCTGGCAATCGCAGCACGCCACCAGCCCTACGCAGTACATGGTGAACGCGGTCGAGAGCCAGGGCCTCGCCGAAGCGGCCAACCGGCTGCTGAAAGTCAAATCCTACTCTGCCTATGGTTACCGCCCCGGAAAAAAATTCAACGAGTACGCCGCCGAGCAGATTGCCGAACAATGCGAAAACGGAGAAGCCGCCATCATCGCCCACATGAATTCCATCGCTCCCGGAAAGGTCGATCCCGACAATGATGTCGGACTGCAGACGGCTCGGCTCGAAGATACCAGCTTACCCGGCGTTAAAAAATAATCGCCGAATACGATCGCTCCACCGCCAACTGAGAGTAGGGAACTGTGCTCAAGCAATACTGGATTCCGGGCCTCTGGCTGTTATCGGTGCCACTGTATTTCTGGGCAGGCACCGGTTCTGATTCCTATGCCATCGCCGCTCTCCACACCAATCCGTCCTACCCGCTTGGTGGAGTTCTAACTTGCATCGCCATCACCGCCATCGAATCGCTGGTGCTTTATGCCATCCTGCGCCCCAAAAGTTATTTGCGATCCTGGAAGCGCCCCTTCGCCGCGCTGCTGCTGTTCTTTCCCTGGCTGGCCGTCTGCGCCATTCTCCTGATGCACCAACCTTTCTACGTCTTCATCCACGCCGCCTGGCTCCTGCTGGTGAATCTCATCCTGGCAGCGCTTTGCATTTATTCCTTAGCCTCCAGCCTCACCAAACAGCGGCGCATGCAGCGGATGTCGCCTTAAACCCTCCTCCCTGGAAGCCGTAATCTCACCACTCCGCCGACCCGCCAATTTCTTGTCAAGCCTTTTTGACCCGGCTTTTTTCGTAAATGCCTGATTCTCCTGCAGATATATTTTCTCCAAAATGTCCCATTTACCCTAAGCTTTGTGATATAATACACATATAAGTCAATAACTCAACGGCGTGGCCCTCAGGGATCCGCGCCGTTTGCATTTTCTACTCAACTCTCAAAGGAGTTTTTCCAGGCGCAGCCACCCGCTGCGCCATTTTTATTATGTCCGCCACCATCGTCGTTCGCACCCAAAACTCGCGCCCCAACCTCGAGCGGCAGCCCATCACCATCCACGCCGTCTCCACTCCTACCCGTAAGCGTCGCGGAGAGGCCGCCGAAGCCGCCTTCCTCGCCCGCGCCACCCATCTCGGCTTCACCGTCCTCATCCCCTGGGGAGACAGCAACCGCTACGATTCCGTTGTCGAACTCGATCGCGGATTCCTCCGGGTCCAAGTCAAATCCGCCACCGGATACGCCGAGCATCGCTACCGCGTCAAAACCACCGGAGCCAGCGGCCAGATCTATACCAGCAAAGAAATAGACTTCTTCGTCGCCTACGTCGTCCCCGAAAATCTCTGGTACATCATCCCCATCCAGGCCGTAGGCTCCCGCAAAGCCATCCGCTTCTATCCCACCACCCGCCGCCCCTCGCGAGCCCTGTACGAAAAATACCGCGAGTCCTGGTGCCTCCTCGACAGTTGCCTCAGCGTCCGCCTCCGCAAATCCGACCCCCGTCGCTGCCGCAGCAAAAACCTACCCTCCCGCTGCGCCCTCTGCCCCCAGCGCGGCTAATACATCGTCTTCGAAGAGGGGAAGCTCCTGCTGCTCATGGAGACGCGGACGCCTTCGTCCGCGGGGTGTCGCCTCGAGACCGGGGCGTTGAAAGGGCGCGGCTTCTAGCCGCGCCGTCCAACCCGTCCTTGGACGGAACAGGTTGGCGGTCGCGCAGCGCTTCAGCGCAGCGTAGACTCCCACAATCTTGTCATTCCGAACCGGGCGCCAAGCCCGGTGAGGAACCCGCTGTTGCCGCGACCTCGTCATCCTCAGAAAAATGCCCGGGAAGGGCACGACTTGAGTCGTGCCGTCGAGCGCCGATGCACGAACGCCCGCGCAACCGCGCAAGAGCAGCGCTTCAGCGCCGCGTAGACTCACCCACAATCTTGTCATTCCGAACCGGGCGCCAAGCCCGGTGAGGAACCCGCTGTTGCTGCGACCTCGTCATCCTCAGAAAAATGCTCGGGAAGGGCACGACTTCAGTCGTGCCACTAAGCGAAAGAAAAATGCGGGCTTCAGCCCCAGAGGGACGCTGCTCAGAAATTCCCTCACCGACGCGCGCGCAACCGTGGAAGAGCGGCGCTTCAGCGCCGCCTAGGCTCACCCACAATCTTGTCATTCCGAACCGGGCGCCAAGCCCGGCGAGGAACCCGCTGTTGCTGCGACCTCGTCATCCTCAGAAAAATGCCCGGGAAGGGCACGACTTCAGTCGTGCCGTCGAGCTGCGATGAGGGCCGCTCGGATGCGGGCTTCAGCCCCTGAGGGACGCTGACTTGACCGATGCACAGCCGCCCGCGCAACCGTGGAAGAGCGGCGCTTCAGCGCCGCGTAAAGCTGTCATCCTGAGGCAGCGGAGTTCCTCGCGGGTGGCCCATCCTTCGCGTACTTTGCGAAGGGTGGGATTCCAATCGATAAGGATGCTTTCGATGCGGGTGGAAGAGCGGCGCTTAAGCGCCGGGTAAGCCCCGGCATATGGCGAACCCGCGTTCCCGAAACCGCACCACCAACCGAGGGTGCCCCATTTCTCGCCTCTTTTGCGAGAAGTGGGATTCGAATCCACCCGAAAACGTCAGTACAAGGACTTACAGAGCACGGACGGCACTCTAAGGACATGGAAAGACCCGGAAGTTCACGTTAAGTGATTGCAAAGTGATTGCAGATTTCGACGGCCTTCAGCACTAGCGAGACCTCGCTCGCGCTGCTGGTTGAAGCGCAGCGGGAGCGTCATATTCTGCTGCCGCTGGTTGTGATGCTGGCGCAGTAGTAGAGGTAGACTGCAGATCGCAATCGCATAGCCCGCCAGGATTTCCATTTTGTGACAGGTTGCCGCTCGGGGTCGCCCAGATGTCGTCAGGAGCCCGGCGCCGGTCGCCGCACCAAAGACGAGGCCGTGGATTCGATACCCGATGATAATAAATGCGGGCCCAAGCGCAACCGCTACGGCGAGGCTTGCCCAGTTGCACAGCCGCGTGTGAGGACTGGAAGAATCCATAGTATCTTTTGCATCTCCTTCAGTTATGGAAGGTGAAGAAAGGTGGAAGGGCGGATTATCTATCTGCGTTGTAGGCCTCGGAGCACGCTGGTAATTCACCTTCCTTTTCGAATACCTCAGGCACGAGAAGCCCTTGGATACGGCCCTTCTGGATGGCATCCTGCAGCGCTAAGGGCATCATCTGACATAAAGTCCGGCAACCGCGAAATGAGGTGAAGCAGGAAAGGTCAAAGGCGAGGGCGTGCTGAAATTCGGATGGAGTGGCCCTGGGGGTTACGACTACGCTGAGGCCGAGATTGACGCCGCTCTCTCGAAATCCTCGCAACAGGGAGTGAAATGCGCTGACCTCGTAGTCCTTACCGCCGTTATCCTCTTGCACAGTCGTTTCGGCGTCTAAGTCGATCAACTGTACGGATGTCAGATTGGCGATTCTGAATGGATATTGAGTTCCGAGAAGGAGCGCCAGAAGTTGAATAGCGGAAATCACAAAGATGATCACCTCTAAAGGAAGCCACTGCGGTGGCTCCCCACGGCCTAATGCCAGCTTTCAGCAACAATGGGTAGTTCTCCCCAAGACTATCGATGGTATCGTTGGAAACGCGAATACCGTAAGCGACATCTCCCGATGGACAACTACTGCTCAGAGGTATCTTCTCCGCTTTGTAGGCCAGCAGCAACGGTTCCACTTCGTTAAAGGTTGATGTTCCAACCTTCAGCTTTCGGAGCGAAGCGAGTAGCATTTCTGCTCTGCGACGCGTGTGCATGTTGGCGGCGTATAGGATTACTTGCGCCAGAAAGAGAATGACAAACATCGTCGCAAGCGCTTGAGCGAGTCGCACTGTAGTCTTTTTCAATTGGTATTGTTCGCCTGTATCGGACTGCATCCTGACGGACAAGTTGCTCCGTTCTGTGTATTAGGGCTGTTCTGCTGGATGATCGCTCCGCTGCTGGCGGTTGTTGTTGCATTTTGTGTCAACGCGCCATACCAAGTTTTAATTGGAAATCCTTGTGAGTTGAAGCCGTCTGTCGGCCAGAAAACTTGGACTTGGCCTCGGTCAGCAAAAAACTGCTGTAAGACTGAATTGGTCCCCAGCGGTGCCAACGGAATATAGACCGATGTACGTGTCACCCAATTCCTAAGCCGAGCTGCTCTATGGGTCACAACGGCAAGTTGCGTCTTCACCAGTAACTATTGCGGGGACTGGGAGCGCATGCCTCTCTTCTCTCTTTCCACGTTCCGCTGCTGGCGTATTCCACTGCGGCGGGAAAGAGATCGCAAACTGTCCTACATCCTGAACGTGACGTAAGGCAATTCCGCCGGAATTCATGTGCGGATCGTCTTTCTTCGTCCGTCGCATCAGGAGTAATCCAGGTGTCAGGGCCTCCGCCTCCGCCGTTCTGGCTCTCCATGTCCATCAGGCGACTCCATCCCACCAGGTAGTGGTTCACGTCGTGGGGCCAGGAGACTCCCGGCGAAGTCACAAATCTGTCGATTTCATATGGTGGTATCGTCTTCGCAAGCAGCCAGTCGCCTGCCAGCCACTCGTGGCTGCCTTCGACCATCACCATCCCCGACACGAGGGTCACTCGGTTTTCTTTGATTCCTACGCGCCCATACACATTCCACCGTCGGAGGCCAATTGCTCTTCTAAATTGTGGCCTGAGGCCGCTCAGAACGGCTCGGGTGATGCGATAGGACATGGCGGTGTTAGCGCGATCTATAAGATGGTAAATTCCCGAGGGGCCGATTTCGACCAGGTATTCATAGTCAGCCTTATCGAACTTTGCCAAGTATTCTGGCGCTTTTCGGTAGTTACCTTGCCGGAGTATCGGAAGCACTTGACTTTCGGTGTCGCCGATCTTTACATCCCCCAGTTCTTTCAACATGCGCTCCGCTCTGGCGGCCTCGTAGTACAGATAGGCTCGTGCTAAGCCATAGCAACTCAGCACGAGAACGAAGGTTGCTGTTATCGCCAGTACAAACCGCGCCGCAGTCTTTTTCATTGGCTTGGGGGGCCTGCTTGCGCTGGAGTGGTATCGCAACCGGAGGGGCAAGCCGTCGCGGCCTTGATGTTGACGTTGATTTGAGTTATCACTGCCCACCCGGTCGTCACGCTAGCCGTCTGGTTGGGTTGAAAGCCGGGCGGGGTCGAGGAGGGAGTTCCCCATGCCCCGTACCAAGTAGGCGCCGGATTTGGCCAGAAGACCTGCACTTGGCCACGATCAGCGAAGAACTGTTGTAAGACCGTATTGTTCCCTGTGGTGCCAACGGTGTAGTTATCGGTGTATGTACCGCCCAGTTCCTGGCATGTGAGTTGCTGGTTGAGAATGGACCCTGCGGTCCAGCCACAGATACCAGAATTGGGATTCGTAGGGTTTGACTCCAAAACTGCAATCTTGGTTCCCTGGAGTTGCGAATTTCCAACCATCAGCGTCAAAGTTCCATTTTGGAGCGAGAAGACATCGTACTCTACCTCTCTGGTCTGAACGCCGACTACCGTCGGATTTTGCGCGGTTTGATCGCTGTGGGGCGCAAGCACGCAGTTGTTCGCCGCCACCTGGCAAAAGGGAGAGGCAGTTTAAGCTTAAAGAATGTGCGGTTCATAAATTGTACATTCCAGGTTTCTACTGCCCACGCAAAGAATCGGAACGTGCTTGAGTTCCTGACTAAAGCATTGAGCGGACAGCTCATTACCCTTGAGCTGACCGTATAACAGACAAAACCTATCCGCCAACTACATCAGTTTGGAAAGGCGCAAAAAACCGCAACCCCGGCTCGCCCCACACCAAGCTCAAAAGCGACGGACAAGAGTGTCCGTCCCACACAAGCATCGCATATACTGAATTTAATTATGTCCGCCGCCTCCCACAAAACTTTCTACCTCGAAACCTTCGGCTGCCAGATGAACGTCCATGACTCCGAAAAAGTCATCGGCACCCTCATCCACGAAGGATATAGCCAGGTAGAAACCGTCGAGCAAGCCGACTTGATTCTCTACAACACCTGCTCCATTCGCGACAAGGCGGAGCAGAAAGTTTTCCATCGTCTGGCGGACTACAAAAAGCTGCTGGCCCAGGGCAAAAAGTTCGGAGTGCTCGGGTGCGTCGCGCAACAAGAAGGCGAAAAGATTTTCGAGCGCGCCCCGCATGTGTCGCTAGTCTGCGGATCGGCTTCCTATCGAAACCTCCCGCAAATGCTGGTGCAACTGGAAGCCGGAAGCAACACAGAACCTGTCACAGAAGGGAAGTCCAGAAGCCGGAAGCCGGAAGCCGGAAGCCTGGTGCGCATCACCGGACTCGACGACCGCGAAACCGACGAATGTTTCGAAACCGAATTCACCGCTCGCACCAATCCGCATCGCGGATACATCACCATCATCGAAGGCTGCGACAAATTCTGCGCCTACTGCG
>JBAVQD010000126.1:0-2607 GCA_049693675.1 Candidatus Sulfotelmatobacter sp.
ATAAGAAGGTTGCGCCATGCCCAATCCTTGCAAGGTCTCCTGCAGGGCTGACTTGAAATCGGTCATGGGCAGCGCGCCTCCTTGCCGCTCCATGCGCTCCAGTTCAGGGGCCAGAATCTCCCGCAAAATAAATTCCCGGACCGGCGGCATTCCTCCATCCAGGTAGATCGCGGCCAAAACGGCTTCCAGCGCATCCACCAGCAGCGCCGTCTTGCTGCGTCCGCCGCTCTTCTCCTCGCCGCGTCCCAGGCGGAGATAGTGGCCCAATTCAAGCTGCTGCGCCACCTGGATCAAATGCCGCTCACTCACTAGATGAGCGCGCAGCTTCGAAAGTTCGCCTTCACGAAACTGGGGAAACCGCTGGAACAATTCTTCGCTGGTTACCAGGGCGAGAATCGCGTCGCCCAAAAACTCCAGCTGTTCGTTGTCATTAACGCTGAATTTATTTTCACCCGATTGCTGCGACTCCTGCTCTCGCGCCTGCGAGCTGTGGGTAATGGCCTGCTCAATCACGCCCCGCCGGCGAAAGTGGTAGCGCAGCGTGGTCTCCAGCGCGGTAATTTCCCTTTCCTTCATGAATGCGCAGCTTGCGCCCGTGATCGAGTTGGAACGCCATCGCGAGCAAAGCGGCTATCCAGCCAATATCTGGCAAGCCGCGAAGCGTCGTTTTCTTTGCGACGCCAAATCTCGCGTCAGGTGCGCGCCTTTATTTCGCGGGAGGCTCGCTGATGCCGCCGATCAACTGAACCAGCCGGTCTTTTTCTTTCCGCGCCGCATCTCCGGCGTTGGTGCCGGGCTTGGTCAAATCCACCGCCTGATTGACGTATTTCAACGCGTCGGGATATTTGTTTTGCATATCCATTGCAACTGACAGTCGAAACACCGCGACCGGATCCGGTTGCTGGGGAAAGGCGTCAATTGACTTTTTCAGATTGACTTCCGCATTTGCCCAGTCCTTGGCATTGAAATCCAGCGTCCCGATAATTTCGTAAGCTTCAGACCGAAGAAAGCCCTTGTAAGCATCGATCTTGTCCTGCGGTTGATTCGCGGTGGGAATGTCGGTGTCCACCGTGACCAGCGCGCGTTGCGCATCCTTTGTTGCTTCCGCCAACCGCTGATCCTTGTCGACGTCGGTTTCGCGCGTGCGCTCGGCCAGAACCTGGGCCACGCCCAGCAGCGCGTCCGGATCGTCGGAATCGAAAGTCAAAATTTTCTGCGACATGGCCAGCATCTTGTCGCCATTGTTGGCCTGTTGGTAGGAGCGCATTACCGATTTGTAAAGTAGCGGCCGCAACTCGCTATCCGGAAATTTTGCCGCAAAATCATCCGCGGCTTTTTCCTGTGCCGCCGGATCAGTGATCGCTGCAGCCGCTTTATACGCGTCGAACTCCGGTTGAGTCTTGGCCTGAGGCGGACGTTTCCCCGCCGGTGCCGCCGTTTGTCCCGCCGGCGCCGTCTGTGTCGCTGGCTTGCTTTGTCCAAAACTCACGGCTGCTATTCCAAAGACAGCAATAATCGTAATGATTGCTCTGCGCTTCATGCGTTCTCCTTGCACCGCCATGCCTTCACACCTCGAAATTTGATCCACTCCGCATTCTAAATGCTCTTCTCATTTTATCCGTGAAGCATTTCTTTACTGAGACTGCGGCTGCGGTTTCGCCGGAGGCTCGTACGCCTGGGCCAACCCACGCTCCGCCGCAGCCTTGATCTCGGGAAGCTGCCCGGCCGCATTCAAGGCTTCCCGATACTCGTTCACCGCCGCGTCGCGATCTTCTTTCATATCCAGAATTCTTCCCAGAAACACGTGCGACCATCCCACCACTTTGGGATCTTTGGAAGCCTCAATCGCTTTTTGAAAATTATCCTCGGCACCGTCCCGATTCCTGTTGGCGACAGCTACTTGCGCGAGAATAAACAAAGCTCGACCCTGGTCTCCAATTTTCTTGTCCAGCGCCTGTTGCGCCAGTTCCTGCGCACCTTTGGCATCGCCCGCAGCCAGCCGCTTTTCCGCGCTGAACAACATTCGCCGCTCTTCTGGACGCGATAACTGCACCAGTTCGGGCGAAGTCTTGCTGGCAAACTGAATCGCTGATGCCTTCGCTTCTTCTTTTTTTAAGTCGACGCTTTCAAGAAGACCGGCATACGCCTCGCGGATGCCCGCAGGATCTTTTTCGAATGCCACGGCGCCGTCATAGAAGGTCCCCGTCAAAATGTACCCTTGTTTCACGGCGTCATCGACTGCCTGGGCGCGCAATGCCTCATCCGCCGACTGCTTGCCGCCGCTGCTTCGGATCTCAATCGCACGCACCAGACACTCCGTGACCAGAAGAGATATGTCCGTCTTGAAACTTTCTTCGAGCGGCGCGCGCTTTACGGATTGCAAGAGCGGCTCCAGCCGCTTGATCGCGGTGAAGTGTTTATCCGCCAGCGGGTCCAGTTCATAGTGCAGAAAAGTATGCCGAATCTGGTCCATCTTTAGTGCCATCTGCGGCGCGGTTCCTGCCGTGCTGGGAGCAGGGAACACGACCACGTAGTAATCTGTCCCGTAATTCCGCGCATCGGTTTCATTCGGCGAGCCCATGAAGTCGAGATAGATGGTGAACCTGC